>JBOHXA010000232.1:0-1391 GCA_050737335.1 Limisphaerales bacterium
GTCTCCGACGATTTCGAAATGGGCGCTTTGGCGGCGGCCGATAACTATCGCAAAGCCCTGTTAGGCGAGTTTTTTCCCTTTTTGCGCCGAAACGTCCTGGAAGTGGGCGCCGGCATTGGGCAAATCACCGAAGCGCTGCTGGCAAATAACAACATCGAACGGTGCGTTTCCATCGAACCCAATTCCCTCTTTTACGACCAATTGTCCGCAAAATTTCCGAGACACCGTATTATCCATGGCACCATCGAAGACCTGCCGGACGACGCGGCCTGGGATGCGCTGGTCAGCATTAATGTCCTCGAACACATCAGGGACGACAAAGGCGAATTGAAGAGTTATCACCGTCACCTCCGTGAAAATCGTGGCACGCTTTGTCTCTTCGTTCCGGCCCGCGGGGAAATTTACGGCCAACTGGACAGGGACTTCGGGCACTTCCGCCGTTACGGCAAACCGGAATTGCGCCAAAAGCTTGAACAGGCCGGTTTCGAAATCCTTCGCCTGCGCTATTACAATCTGGCCGGTTATTTTGCCTGGTGGTTGAATTTTCGGTTGCTCCGGAAGCGCCACTTCAACACCGCGTCGGTCCGCTTTTTCGACCGGTTCATTTTTCCGTGGGTCCATGCCTTTGAATCCCGGTTCTCCCCGCCATTCGTTGGCCAAAGTCTGCTGGCGCTGGCGCGCGCCGGAAGCAGACCGTAACGGGACGCGATAGCCGGACAATTGCGCCGCCGCCGTTTCCGGCGCGCGTCTGCCTTCGCAAGTCACAGACATTCGACGGCTCTTGCCAAATTCACAGCGAGAGCGGAACAGATTGCGCGCGCGATAAAAGAAGAAGGCGGATAAAACAAAATCGTTGTTTCATTTTTATTTTTGGCGGCTAAACTGGGCCGCGACCAATGAAAGTTTTTTGCGCCGTTGCGACCCTGTCGCTCATGGGCTTCTGTCTGCCGTTGCGCGCCGCCCTTGTGGACGGCATTAGCGCCATTGTCTATGACAAGGTCATTACCATTGGCGAAGTCAAGGAATCCGCCGCTCCGGCGGTCGAAGTTTTGCAGCAAGAATACGCGGACCAGCCGCGGGTGTTTGATGAAAAATACAACGCCACGCTGAATGACACCCTCGAAACCCTCATCGAAAATCAGCTCATCCTTCACCAGTTTCAGACCAAATACAAACCGCTGCCCGACAGCCTGGTGGACGAATGGGTGGAAGACCGCGTCAAAGCGCAATTCGGGGACCGCATCACGTGTATCCGCACCCTCCAGGCCGAAGGCATCACTCTCGAAAAATTCCGCGATGACATTCGCGACAAAACCATCGTCGAGCAATTATGGCAGCAAAAACTTTCCCAGGATAAAATTGTCGTATCGCCTTATAAAATTGAAACCTAT
>JBOHXA010000233.1:0-7953 GCA_050737335.1 Limisphaerales bacterium
CATGCATTGGCCAATAACCCACAGGGTTCAAGTTCAGGATATTAGTTGCATAGGAATACGCTAATGGCGGGGTGCTAAAGGCGTTGAACATGGATACCGTACTGGTTACCACCCCAAAAGGATTGCTCACAATCACATAATAGCTAGTGCTGCCAGGCGCGCCGGCCGTCACAACATAAGTCGCGTTGGTTTGACCTGCGACTTCTACCCCGGCGTCATACCATTGATAATTCAGCAACGGCCCGTTCACACCTATCGAGTATTCATAGTTGTCGCCGCTCAGTTCGGACACCTGCGCCGGCAGATCGGCGGTGATCTGCGGCGGATTTGTCACGATATTGAGCGTGACATAAACGTTCGTTGTTCCATAGGCGTTGGTAACAATCAATTCCAGTTCATCGTTGTTCCAGTCCGGCGGAACGTTGCTGACAGTCAGCGTCAGATTAAGCGGAAGAGCGTTGGTTGAACCCGTCGCCACGTTGGTGCCGCCGTTTACGTCATACCATTGATACCCGATCGGCGGCGTTCCGATGGCCATTGCGGCAATGCTCAGCGAGCCAGACCCATTTCCTGTGACATTGGCCAGCGGCGGCAGCGTCAGAAGAGGGGGTTCGTCCGCCGAGGCAAACTGCGCCAGCACCTGGCTGGCGGTCATGGCATAATTATATACTGCCACATCGCTAATGTAGCCGTAAAATTGGTCGTTATAGTTGGTCCCGGTTGAGTCGCTGGCCGCTGCCCCTATGGTCAATGGATCCGGCGACTCATATAGCCCCAAACCCGCCGGAATCGCATTTGTATTGATCAGTTGGCCGTCGTAGTAAAGCGATGCTACGCCGTTGGCCTCGTCGCATACCCCTACCAGGTGATGCCAATTGCCGTCTATTGCAGGCATGGACCCCGATCCCACCACATACATCGCACGGTTGGCCCCGCGAATATAAAAGCGGTAATGGGTCTTTGTCGAATCAATGCCCAGATTAAATTCATCGCTCACCCCGTAAACCCCTTTGGTAACAATCGCCCCACCCTCGATTTCCGCGTTGGCGCCCGAAAAACCATTCACCCACGCTTCGACCGTAAATTCCGCGTTGCCGCCGGTAGGCACGCCAAAATCAATGCCGTCAATTTGGCCGGCCAACTCATCAGTAATCGGAAGAGTGTCGCTATAGAGATACTCCCCAAACTCTGCAGATGCATCCGACGGATCGGCAATCGAATTATATCCGCTATTGCCAAGAATAACGTTGGTGTAAATGGCATCGTTGCCTCCGGCATAATCATACGCAACAACCCCGGCATCGCCATTCCCGTTTTCAGCTTCGTTGAGCCGCCAATAACCTTCCGGTCCAGCAGCCAGCACGGCTTGCGGATAGGGCGAAAGACCGCCGCTGGAATTAGGCGGATCGGCCATGATTGATGCCGACCACACCACACTCGTTGCCGTGCCCAAAGCATTGCTCAATAGGCAATAAGTCGTGAGGGCGCCAATTTGGACGTTGGCCAATACCAGGTTGGACGACCCGGCCGCCCCGTCCAATACTCCATTGGTGAACCAATAATAACCAATCGGCTGCAGGCCGGCCCCTGAGACCGTGAACGCCGGATCTGCTCCCGCATATAACGTCATTAAATTGGTATTGAGCACATTGGAATAGGTGACCGGAAATTGGGTGTTGATTGTCGGAGCCGAGAAAACCGTAAGGGAAGCCACCGCGCTGGTTGCCGAGCCAAAATCATTGGTCACAATCACGTAATAATCCGAGCTGGCATCACCGGTCAAAACCGGGTTCCAGATCAGGCTGGCGTTGGTTTGGTCAGCCAGGGCCACCCCATTGGTGAACCATTGGTAGGACAATGGCCCGCTGCCACCCGCCACCACGGTATTGGTAAAGGCGTTGTTTTGGTTCACACTGGCCGTTACCGGCTGCGTAATGACGTAGGGCACTACTCCGAGGGCGTTAAAAAGGCCCTGAACCTGATTTGACGTCAGCGCATTGGTGAAAAATGCGACGTCACAGATCTCACCCGCAAATTGCCGGCCCGCGCCAGGCGGACTGTTGGTATAGCTCGGGTCCGAGCCAATCATCACGTCCAACGCGTTGCCCTGCACGATATTCGTCGTGGCAATTCCCGAAGGCGTTCCGTTGGTGTCCAGTTGGCCATCCACGTAGAGGGAAATGACGTTGGTCTGGTTCACCGCCACCACCTGGTGCCAATAACCATCGTTATAGACTCCGACCGACCGAATATCCCCGGCCGCAGAGCCGGTCCCGCCGGCTGCTTTATTGCCGTTTCCAGCGTTGAAGACCAGCCAGCCGGTGGCGGCCATACTCAACTGCCAGGAATTGGTGCCATGGCCAACAATGGATTGCACCCGATTGTCGCAGGGATTGCCTCGAAACAGCGCCGTAACGGTAAAATTCGCATTCGAGCCGGTTGGATTATATACCGGCGCCGAACCGGCGTCCCCAAAGCTGCTCATCCCGCTCAATATAGGCACTACGGAGCCTGACAGTCCTTGAAGGGGGACGCCGTCGGGGCCGACAGGGCCAATCATCGCGCCCGGCATTGTCCCAGCCGAGTAAACGCCGTCGGCAACCGCCACCCCGTTGGTTGTTCCACAATTCAACAGCGTGGACAACAGTGCTGGAGGGCTGTAGTTGGCCGGCGCGTCCATTCGCAAATAAATCGCCGGGTTATCGTTCATCACGGCGTCCACATACACGCCGGCCACGCTCTCGCTGATGCCATCCTGATAGTGCTGATAGACATCGCTGATCTCGTTCGTATAAACTGCAAATTCATCAATGTTCCCAGTCACCGCTTTTGTACCGCCCCTGCCGCCGCCAATAGTCAGCGGCGTCCAATAATCAGGGCTATAGACGGCAGTACCCGACGCCGTGAATGCGACGACCCCGTTGGTCCAGAGAGTGAAGTTCGTGCTGGAATCGCAAGTTACCACCAAATGATACCAATTGCCGATCGGACTGAGATTCTGACCAGTGACTCCTGAAAACCCTATCGAATGCGCGGTCGAACTGTTTTTATAGGTATATATCTGGAACCCAGTGGCGCCGCTGTTCTCCCACACCAACCGAACGCCGCAGCACGAGCCTGCGCCGCTGCCAGCGTTGCCCTTATTGAATCCCTCATAGCCGTCCTGTCCCCAGATGTCCTGGCTGTCGCCGTTAGTGGGATAAAACCAGCATTCAACGGAGAATGGCGGCGTCAACGTTGACAACGGCGACGTATGCGGCACATCCAGCGTGTTCGTAAACGTGTAGGCCGATGGCCCGCTGCTGCCGCCGCTGCCAGTGCCCGTATAGGTAAAATAGACCGCCGAGTCCGGGTCATTGGCCAGGGCGCCAGGAACCCCGCGCCTGAATCCCATCCCGTTTGCCGGCGTGGCCCAATCTGGGTAGAAGCCTGTGCCCAAAAGACCCAGGCTGCCATAGTTGGTTTCAATGTCCCCCCGCGAGGCGGATTCCACTTCATGCATCGGCCAATAGCCAGCGGCATTCAAACTCATGACCTCGTTGGAATAAGTTGATTGCGCGCGGGCCAATACCGCGCCAGTCATCAATGATGCCATTGCAATAGTTTTTAGAAGGTTCGATTTCATGGAATTTCGAAGGGGCTTTTGCCATCAAAAGTCGTTAAAAAGTTGTCTTTCAAGATTTTCCAAAACCCGCCCGACCATGGCCGAAAACGGACACCTTTACCGTAGCGATTTGCTCTGGGACTGCGAGAGCCGCGCTCGCGCGCTTGGATTGGCCATGGCGCTCTCATTTAAAACAAATACGATTCGGCGTTAATCTAGCCTCATTTGCCATCCTGTAGCGGTCACAGTCAAGCATTTTTTTTGCAAAAAAAATAACCCTGTCGTAACGCCGTCCTGCCAGCCGGACAAAGAGCCTGTCGCGGATTTTTTTTAGAAATTTCGGCGGGGCTGAAAACTTCATGGCTTCATGGGGCACCGTCTCTACGCGGGAGTGGACCTCGGCGGCACCAATGTCAGGGCTGGCCTGGTCTAAAATGGCAAAATCGTTTCGCTGCGCAAGCGGCCCATTTCAGCTCATGCGGGCCAAAAGATCGTTGGCGTTGGCGCAAAACAATCCCGTGGCATCCGCGTTTAGCAAAAGTCCGCGGCTTTTGTCCTTTAGCGCCCCACGAGGCGGCTATTGGACCGAAATCGGCACTGACGCGATTTATGCCGGGACCAATTCAATTTTGATTTTGCGACCCAGGGCACGCGCCGCCTTGCCAAGCGTCGAAAGCGTCAGAGAGGGATTGGAGGCATCGAGCAGCCGGTCCACGGCGGCACGGCTGGTCTTCATGCGTGCGGCCATTTCCGCCTTTGTGATTTCATTCCTGGCAATCAACTTCTCCATTTGGAGCGCCAGCGCCTTTTTCATGGCGCGTTCCTCGACTTCTTCCAGAATGCCTTCTTCTTTGAGGAAGTCCCGAAAATCACTCCCACGATGAACGTTCTTTTTCATAAGTTTTGCAGATATTCTTTCTTTCGTCTTTTCGCCAATGCCCGTTCGCGCGGCGGCGTTTGTCGCTGTTTCTTGATGAACCCGTGCAGGAGCACGATTTCTTCATCCGCTACTGCAAACAACGTCCGAGCAATGCGGTTCGGCAACCGCGAGCGGATTTCCCAAATGCCGTCGCCCAGGCTGTCCACCAGCGGCTTGCCCACGGGCCAAGCGTATTGGACGGACAAAATATCCGCGCCAATCGTCTTGCGCTCGGCTTTGGGCAGGCTCTTGAGCCATTCGCGCACCGGCTCATGGCCCATGCCGGTCTGGTAAAACACCACGTTGAGCGGGCGCCCGGCGTTCATCCGCCACAATGTATCAAAAATGATACGCTTGTCAACCGACGAAAATGCCCGTCTTTCGCAGTAATCCAGGCGCTCGACTTGTCTCAACCGGCATGGGAAAGGTTTAGCAGCCGGTTAAAAAGCCATGGATACTGTCAACGCGGATATTTTGGCCCGCGAGCTGGACCTTGATGATTATCAGGCGGGCGGAGATTGCGGCAAAATTGCGACAGGAATTGGCGCATCAAGGCGTCCGCTTCAGCCACACCATCGCTCAAACCGAACGTGTTTATTAGATAATCGGCAAATATGACAAATGTCGTATTGTGATGAGGCAGCGGTTCAAAGTACAATTTCCAAAATTTCTGTTTCATAACGTTATGGCGAAAGCGATTTATTGATTCTGCGCGATTCGGCGAATGCGCATTTTAACTTTTCTCGTTCAAAATCATCGAACTCACGTGAGAACCACACTCGTCGCAAGTTTGCTGCTGATATTTGCCAATCTCGCCGCCCTGGCGCAGTCCAGCCAATCACCAACAGACGCCAAACCCGCGTCATCCAATGTGCCGGGGGCCAAATATCCGGCGATTGATTCGGCGCGGCGAGCCTATTTTCGTATCCGGGCGGCCGAGGCAAAAAGCGTCTCGGTCAGCCTTCCCGGCGGCAATCGAATGACCAAAGGTCCCGACGGCATCTGGACGGTGACCACGGACCCGCTTGCGCCGGGATTTCATTACTACACCATAACCGTGGATGGCGTCACGGTCGCCGATCCGACCAGCGAGAGCTATTTCGGCATGGGCAGGATGTGCAGCGGCATCGAGGTCCCGTCTCCGGACCAGGCCTTTTACATGCCCAAAAACGTGCCGCATGGCGAGGTTCGCGCGCATTATTATTTTGACAGTTCCGCCGGCCAGGTCCGGCGTTGCTTTGTCTATACTCCACCGGCATACGAAACGAACCCGACGACGCGCTATCCGGTGCTTTACCTGCAGCATGGAATGGGAGAGGATGCCCGCGCCTGGCCCGAGCAAGGACGGATTGAGTTCATTATGGACAACCTCATCGCCGCGGAAAAGGCCAGGCCAATGATCATTGTCATGTGTGACGGTGATATTACCCCCGGAGCCATGACCGGTCCCCGAAAAGACGGGCGCCCGATGTTCTGGGACAAATTCCCCCGCGCGCTCATCGCGGACATCATTCCCATGATTGACGCCGCCTATCGGACCATTCCCGACCGCGACCACCGGGCGATGGCCGGGCTATCCCTGGGCGGCACGCAGACCTGGGAAATCACCCAGGCGCACCTGGACCTGTTCGCCTATATCGGCTCGTTCAGCGCGCCATTCGGTTATCCGCCGGTTCCCGGCGGGTTCAATGGATTGTTGGGCGACCCGGCGGCTTTCGCCAAAAAAGTCAAGGTGCTCTTCATCAGCTACGGAACCGCCGGAGACCT
Source organism: Limisphaerales bacterium (assembly GCA_050737335.1). Taxonomy (GTDB): domain Bacteria; phylum Verrucomicrobiota; class Verrucomicrobiia; order Limisphaerales; family UBA11358; genus UBA11358. The sequence goes on from JBOHXA010000233.1 coordinate 6,291, forward strand.
GGCTGCCCGCGGCACTCTGCAGTTCCATAAAGAACTGGAACAAGCCGGCATCCGGCACGTCTTTTATCAATCGCAAGGCACCAGCCACGAATGGCTGACGTGGCGGCGGAGCCTGTATCATTTTGCGCCGTTACTCTTTCAGAATCCAAATAACAGCAACCGTCAACGCCGTCCCAAATACACTCATAACTAACCGCAAAATAATATGGTCAACATCCATCGCTTCCCGCAAAATCGGGCCGCTCTTTTTCCAATGATTCTGGCCGTCGCTTTGATAACCGGCTGCCAATCAACCCGTGAAAGGGCTTCGACGAATTCCGCCGCCCAAACCGCGGCGAACATGCCGGACGAACCGTCCTCCTCCGCCTTAATTCCACATCCCATCAACTCTGAATCTGTGCCGCCGCTCACGGTGACTCCCCCGGTGCGCATCAATTGCGGCGTTACCGAAAAACTGACGGATTCTGAAGGCAACGTCTGGCTGCCTGACGAGGGCTACGCCGATGGAAATCCATATGAAGTCGAAGACGCCGAAATCTCCGGGACCAAAGACCCGGAAATTTTTCGCACGGAACGATACTCGATGTCCGCATACAATTTCGGCGTGCCCGACGGCAAATACACGGTAAAACTTCTTTTTGCCGAGGTTTATTCGGGAATCACCGGACCCGGCGACCGGGTTTTCTCCTTTAGCGTTCAGGGGCACGAGTTTAAGAATTTTGACATCTGGGCCAAAGCCGGCGGTCCTGACAAAGCCTGCATCCAAAGCGTGGACGTGGATGTGACCAACGGCGCCTTGAACATCACCTTCACGCCGGAAGTGGAAAATCCAAAAATTGACGGCATTGAAATTTTGCCGCGGTCTTGAAATCGGCGCACGGTCTTGCCATCGAATGAACTTCATGTTTCAGTTCGCAGAATGAATGTTTTGCAATCCCGCCACCCTCTCCCATGAAATTACGATTGATATTTTTATTTGCCATTTCCGCGAGCCTCGCCTGGGCGCAAACCGCAAAGACGCCGGCGGATTCCAACGGCGCGCCGGCTGTTCCAGTTCTGCAAATTGACGCCGGCCAAGTGACCGGCAACGTCAGCCCGACGCTTTACGGGTTGATGACCGAGGAAATCAATTATTCCTACGAAGGCGGCCTTTACGGCGAATTGGTCCGCAATCGCTCATTCATGACAAACCCCAATTGGCCGATCTATTGGCAGGTCGTCGGAAACCCATCCGTTGTGCTCGACAGGAACCAGCCACTCAATACCGCGCTGAACGTGAGCCTGAAAATGGACGCGAGCACCGCGTCCAAAAACGCGCCGGAGGGAATTGCCAACGGCGGTTTCTGGGGAATTCCTGTCCGACGGAACACGGCTTATCGCGCGTCCTTTTACGCCAAAAGTGACAATTTTCACGGCCCGTTGACCGTCGCGCTCGTCAGCGCCTGGGACGGAGCGATTATTGCCAGCGCCAAAGTCCCGATCGTTTCCTCAAAGTGGCGGAAGTATGCCGTTCGGTTGAAGACGAAAAACGTTCCCACGTCCAGGGACAACGTTTTCGAAATTTTCACCACGACGCCCGGCATCGTCTGGTTCCAGGAGGTTTCCCTGTTCCCGCCTACATTCGACAACCAGCCCAACGGTTTTCGTCCGGACATCATGGAGT
>JBOHXA010000234.1:0-3265 GCA_050737335.1 Limisphaerales bacterium
TGCTTGACCATCCCAACGTCTCTAATGGGCTCGAAAGGTTAACTTTGTGCGATTATTCGCGTGATGCAATTAACGTCGCCTATGGACAAACTGCAGCCAACCTGGCCCGTGTGGCAATAACGTTGGAGCGTTTTCGCCTCGCGCACGGCCAATACCCCGATTCACCAGGCAGCCTTTCGCCACAATTTATACCCTCGCTTCCACACGATATTATCAACGGCCAACCGTTGCAGTATCGGCGAACCGCGGACGGCCAATTTGTTCTGTATTCTGTTGGCTGGAACGAAACGGACGACGGCGGCGTTGTGGTTCCTGATAAAAAATCATCGTTCGGCGTGGATCGCAGGCTGGGTGATTGGGTCTGGCAATATCCGGAAAAATAATTCATTTTGACCCGAAAACGCTGTCGAAGATGATTTCTTTGGTCTTCCAGATCAGTGCCATGGTAATGGCAAGCGGAGAAAGCCCCAGAAACAGCAGAATGGCCAATTCGCCGCGTCCCAGCCAGAACAGAAGCTCCATGCCGTATTTGAATGAGAAAATGCCTCTCATTGGAACGAGACGGGCGGCGATGAGAAACAGCAGCCACAAGACAAACATCCAACGATTCAAAATTGTAAATAAATTAATGTCGTGACGCAGCGTTTCATCCGGAAGCATCGCCCCAAGCCTTTTTAGCACGACATTGAGGTTAAACAAAAAGAACACCGCGGAAATGATCAGAGCGCCCATGGCGTCCCGAAAATAATTCTGTGTGGGCGCCCGATTGAACCAAAACAAAAACGGGCAAAGGCCCAGATTGACAAGGCCCCAAAGTTTCGCGCTGTCCAGCGCGTTGCGCCACGGCCGTTCCTGTTTTTGAAAGCTGCTCATCTGCCAGAGACCGTAGAGCAGCAGACCGTCCGCAACCAGGGCGGGCGCAATTTCAAATGGTTCGATGAAATTGACTCGCGCGGTTTCCGCGCAAATGATGAGAGCGGCGGGCAGGCCCCAGAACAGGGCTGAGAGGCCCCGCGTCAGCTTTCCGAGCGAACGAAGCAATTCAGGGTCAGGCGTCAGGTTCGGCATCAACTACAACCTCAGCATAAAAGACCCCAATTAAAAATTAAAAATTGAGGAAAATTGGATCGGCGAACCTGAGAATTTCAAGCATCTACGGTCAGCCCGCCGAATGCCGGTTCATCACGCGTGGTACTTGTTGCGTAGTGGTCAGGTATCAGTAACCATTTTCGTGTGTCCTTGACCCAATGCGCGCCGTGCGCCATGTGTTCTTTCAGATCGTTTCAACGTTTCAACAATTCGACGGCGAAGCCAACCCACCACGAATCCCCGCTGTGCTGGATTCGGGCATTGCGCGGTGTTTGTCCGTTTACACGAATATTAGCCAAATCAGGTGATCTTTCGAACGGTCCCAGTCGCATGGCCACCCGGCCGAGCGGCTGATCGGCCCCAATTTCCAAATTCATTCCCCGGCGCGAGCGTTCCAATTTGTAATGCAGAAGCGTCGTGTCCATTTTGCCGGAATTTTCAAATAAAACCGGATATTGTTTCACCGTAATTTCCTTCCAATTGAACGGCATCCGCGGATAGAACTGCAGCCGGTCCGGCTGTGTGTCATCCACGCCAATGACCAGCCGAAGCGTTTTGATAATTTCCGCTTCCTGCACGCCGTTCCCGAGGTCGCCGGCCGGAAACCAGTAGCGCCCGGTGGGATCCACCTGAACGCCTTCAGGGCAAATGAAACAGCCGATGCGTGGATTGTAGATTTGTTTCGCTATCCAATCGAGCATGACAGTGGCGTCGCGCATCCGGTCCAGCAGCAGGGCTGATTCAGTCACGAATCCCTGCCCATAACCCATTGCCTGGCCATAAAACCCGAATGGCCGATACGTATCCAAGAGACGTTGATAGGCGGCTTCGTCCACCGAACGCCAGCTTGTCGTATCGTTATGGGGCGCGAATCCGTCGTAATCCGCCGAAAGGATCAACGGACCCAAAACAGTGGGATGTGTCGGCCAGCCGGCATGATCGAGTGTCCACACCAGCCCGTATTTAGGGTCATCAATGATATATTGGTTCGCCATGGCAAGTTGCATCTTATCGGCATAGTGACGCCATTGATCGGCGGAATTGGTTTCTTCGATGGAATCAGCCATGCGCGCGAGCGCCCGAAGCGCGTTCATGCAGGCGTAATCGCCATAGACCGAATAGCCGTTCCCGGCCGCGCATTCGCCGGTCGTGTGCAGCACGCCGTTGGTTGAGCCGGATATCTCCGGATGGTTCAGTTGCCACACAACCCAGTCGCCCGCGTCTTTGATGATTGGCCATCGAGCGCGCAGCCACTCGTCACGGTCAGGCAACCGCTGCCAAAGCTTATAAAGAAACATCGTAACGAGGCCATGACCGTCATTTTCGAATGGCGGGGCATTTTGCGGACGATTGGCGACCCGGCTCCAGTGAGGCAGTAGAATATGCCCGCGATACGCCAGCTTGGGATTTTCCCACAGCTTCGCCATTCGCAGGCAATAATCCGCGCAGCGCACGGCATCATTGGTATAGCCAAGAATTGTCAATTCCTGAAGACTGCGACCCATGTCGCGTGACCATGACGTGGCGTAATACGTCCCTACATTGGTTTCGTAGGTTCCGAATCCATTGCCATTCCAGGAAATCGCGCCTTTCGTGGAGGTATGATACATCCCATCAGCGTCCACCTTGTCGGATATGTCCTGCACATTGAACGAAAATACGTTCGCGAGGACTTTTGCGTATTGGCTGCCCGCAAACGAGACCTCGGGGCCGGAATAATCCCTGGGAGCCTCGGGAACGACGTGGCTGTGAGAAAAGTTTTTGTCGCTGTTGTAAAGCGCCAGGGACAGCTCTTTCAAATGCTCGTCCGCCTGCCGTTCACCGGTTCCCCGCTCGCGAAGGGATTTGGCCGCAATAAATCTTTTAAACGCCGGCGGGAACGCGTCGGGCGGGAGAATCGTTGCATTTGGGATGTCCTGGTCATTCGCGGTTTCAAGAGTCAAGCCGTTGAGGATCAACGTCCCCCGCTTGTTCGTGGAATTTTCGATCGTGATGCTTTGAACCGTACCCGGTTTGGGCGTGATGACAGCAATGTAATTGCCGTCTTTAACCGGAGACGCCGGGTAAAGATTCAGCGCATCGGCAAACGCTTTCCGCAGCCGCGCGTCGGTTGGGAAGGGTTGTTGATACCGGTAAAATGGACGTCCAAACCACACGCTTTCACCCAATACCAGCG
>JBOHXA010000235.1:0-7737 GCA_050737335.1 Limisphaerales bacterium
CAGGATGGAAGACGCCGCATCGCAAAGGAGCGACAAAACAATCAATGCATCGGCGGTCAATGTGGGCAAACGGAAACCGGGGCGCCAGACTTCCCCCACCATCGCCACACCCGCAATTCCTGCCAAAAAAACAGCACATCGCCTGGGGCCAATATGCTCCCGGAGAAATGCGACCGCGCATATCGAAACAATCACCGGGTCAAGGGCGACCAATACCGCCGCGTCCCCCGCCCTGCCCAATTGAACTCCGGCAACCTGTAATCGTGGCGAAAAGCCAAAGGCGATGATCCCCATCACGACCGCGCAGGCTAAATCCCGCCCTCGCGGCGCCCTTCCTGGCAGCCAAAACCAAAACAGGAATAATAGGGCCGCGGCCATTCCATAGCGAAGCGTCGCTATCTCCACCGCATCCAGCACGGGAGACAACATCTTGAACACCGAATAAGTCGTTGCCCAAAAAACGTTCATCAAAATGAGTAAAAGCAAATGCGACGGCTTAATTCCTCTCCGATTGCAACTCGCGCTTATTCCGGGCGCGGCGGCGGAATCTGTTCCTTTCATTGGCGCGACGGTACATACCGCAGCTGCCCATGACAAGGAAAGGGCGGACAATAACACAGACAATAATCCATTCTTTTTCCGCTTCCGTTCCTAATCGAATCCAATAAGCTTCCGCATTATGAAACCAAAGATTCTTCGGTTGATTCTTCTGGCCGCTGGAGGTCTGCTGTTTCCGTTGCAGTCGGGTGCTCAGGCGCCACCCGTAAACTTCCCCGCCGCAAGCCCTCTTTGCACGCTCAAACAACGCGTCGGATTGACGGACATTCAAGTGGTCTATTCGCGTCCTGGAAAAAAGGATCGGACCGTTTTTGGCGGAATTGTTCCCTATGACACCGTCTGGCGCACCGGCGCGAATATGGCCACGCGAATTTCCTTCAGCACGCCGGTTAAACTCGATGGAAATGATATCCCCGCGGGCGATTATTCGCTGTTCACTATCCCCGGCACAAACGAATGGACGATTATCATCAACAAAAACGCAAAACAATTTGGCGCATTCCAGTATAACTCCGGCGATGACCTCGTGCGATTTCAAGTGACGCCCGAGACCCTGGACGACACCACCCTGGAAACCTTTACCATCGAGTTCAACGATATACGCGACGATTCCGCCGACCTGCTGCTGCTCTGGGATAAGACGGTCGTGCCCATCCATTTGCAGGTTGACGTCGCAAGTAAAATCGAGCCGCAAATTGAAGCCGCCATGGCCGCGCCCGGAAAAAAAACGGATGGCTTCTATTTTCAGGCCGCGTCGTTTTACTATGACCATGGACTGGACCTGGGCAAAGCGCTGGACTGGGTCAATGCCGGATTGGCGGACAAGCCGATGATCGCGTTCGAAATGCTCCACCTCAAGGCGCAGATTTTGGCAAAGCAAGGCGACAAAGCAGGCGCCATTGCCGCCGCCAAACAATCCACTGAACTTGCCATTAAAGCTGAAGGTCCCGAAAATTCGTTCGTGTGGATGAATCAGCAATTGATTTCCCGTCTGCAATGACCCTGAAAATTTCTTTGTCAGAGCGCCAATTAGATTCAACATAAACCTCCGGTAATTGTCATACATCATATGAAAACAATCCTGTCCACTATTGCACTCACCGCACTCGCGCTGGCCATCGCCCTGCCGGTTTCAGCCCAGGAAAGACGCCTCAGTCCCCACGAAACCTTCAGCGTTCGCACTAGCGGCGACCGCGTCACCATCACCTACGGCCGGCCCTATACCATCAAGCCCGGCACAACTGAAACCCGTAAAATTTGGGGCGGTCTGGTGCCCTGGGACAAACCCTGGCGGATGGGCGCAGACGAAGCCACCTTGTTCATGACACAAAAACCTCTCGAAATAGGCGGCAAAACCATTCCGGCCGGCGCCTATACGCTGTACATGGTGCCCCAGGAAAATGGCCCGTCACAATTGGCCTTCAGTTCGGCGCTCGGCGGTTGGGGAATTCCCGTGGACACCGACCACGACGTCGCGCGGGTGGATTTGACGAAAACGGACCTGGCTAACGCAGTGAATCAACTCACAATGGCCATCAGCCGGAATTCAGGCGGAGGCGTCCTGAAAATATCATGGGAAACGACGGAATACTCCGTGCCATTCACCGTGCAAAAATGATGAGCGTGCCAGGATTGGTGATTTGCAATTTGCCGGAATTTTTCAGGAACCGCGCTAACCGCCGCAGGGGCCTGGAGCGCGGTGACTCTGACAAGGCATTGGAACCGGCGGAGATGCCCGCTTTACATGGCGCCGTGGCTGTCGTATCGCCGATTTCCAAATCGGCAAATCTTTCGGCGCCGCCATCTGCGCTACGGTTTGTATGTTTCCTGCCTCTTGTCGTTTGCCTCTTCGCTTGCCTTTCGCTTCCCGCTCAAACCAACAACCCGCCGGCAGCACAAGCAATTCTCCGGGACCTGGACGATTTTCGTGAACTGGGCAGCGTCCTGTACGTTGCCGCCCATCCCGATGACGAAAATAACGAGCTGATTGCTTACCTTTCTCGTGGACGCCATTACCGCACCGCATACCTCTCTCTCACGCGCGGCGACGGCGGCCAGAACGTGCTCGGCCCCGTCTTCGGCGAAGACCTAGGCGTGGTCCGCACTGAGGAGTTGCTCGCGGCCGGCCGCATTGACGGCGCGCAGCAGTATTTTTCCCGCGCCGTGGATTTTGGTTTTTCCAAGGACTATCGCCAGACGTTAAAAATTTGGGACAAGCAGGACGTATTGTCGGACATTGTCCGTGTCATCCGCGAGTTTCGGCCTGACATTGTCATCACGCGTTTTTCTCTGATTCCCGGCGGGACACACGGCCATCATACGGCTTCGGCCATTTTGGCGCTGCAAGCTTTCAACGTTGCCGGGAATCCGCGCGCGTTCCCCGATCAACTCAAGGAAGGTCTAAGGCCGTGGCGGCCCAAACGCATTTTTTGGAATGTTGGCGGCTTCCAACGCCGTGAAGTAAACGGCGCCCCGCTTATTCGCATCAATGACGGTGGCGTTGATCCAATTTCCGGCGAGGCCTACACGGAAATTGCCGCGCGCAGTCGTTCCATGCATAAGACGCAGGGATTTGGCAATTTTGCCGGGTTTGGCGGCAGTGCCGGCCCCAGGCACGATAGCTTCGTGCTTCTCGCCGGTGACCCCGCGACCAATGACATCATGGACGGAGTAAATACGACCTGGTCGCGTGTGCCCGAAGGGGCGGAGATGGGACGCCAGGCTGACGAGATCATTTCAAAATTCAATCCCCAGGATCCCGCCGCCAGCGTACCGGCCTTGCTCGAAACCAAAATGCGTTTGGACACCTTCGACGATACAGGCGCCGACGGTCCAATCATTGATAAGAAGCGGGTCCTGCTGGACCACGTCATCAGCGAATGTCTTGGACTGACGGTGCAAACGGTAATTCCACAGGCCGAAGTCGTGCCTCGCGAGACGTTGCGGTTGCACATGACCGCCGCGCTTCAATCAGACATTGTCCCGGTGCGTTGGCTGGCTGCGCGTTTCCCGGCGATCGCCAACGATGATGAAATTGCGATTAACGTTGAGTTGTCCACCAATGCCGCCGTCACACACGATGCCGTCCAGAAATTGCCGGCCGATGTGCCCATTAGCCAACCCTACTGGTTGCGAGAACTGCACACGCGCGGCATGTTCCGCGTGGATGATCCTAATCTCATCGGTCAGCCGGAAAATCCTCCAGTCTTCCCCATCGACCAGCTTTTTCTGGCCGGCGGGCAAACCCTGATTGTTCCTGATCAGCCGGTGCAAGTCACTGCGGACCGCGCGCGGGACGAGCCGCGCGATCTGACTGTAATTTCGCCGGTCACGCTCAAATTCGCCGACAATGTGGAATTGTTCGCTCCCGCGCAAACACGGCCAGTTACGGTCACCGTGATCTCCGCGCGACCCGATATCAAGGGCACACTTCGGCTGGTAACGCCTGATGACTGGACTATTTCACCAAACTCGCAATCGTTCGAGCTGGCCGCCGCCGGAAGCCAGGCGCAATTCACCTTCCATGTCACGGCGCCGCCCGAATCCGCAACGGCCTCCATCGGCGCCAATGCAAGTGTCCATGGCAGACAATACGACAATGAACGAGTCGTCATTAATTATCCGCACATTCCCCTGCTCTTGCTGCAGCCGCGCGCGGAAATCAAGGCCGCCTGTCTGAATTTGGCCATACGCGGCCATCGCGTCGGCTATCTGCCAGGCGCGGGCGACGACGTCGCCCAGTGTATTTCTGACATGGGCTACGAAGTCACTACTCTGACCGATGCCGATCTCACGCCAGAAAACCTGTCGAAATTTGACGCCGTCGTCCTTGGCGTCCGCGCCTTCAACGTCCGCAACAGCCTTCCCTCGCATTTGGCGGCGCTATTTAGCTACGTCGAAGCGGGCGGCACCGTAATTGAACAATACAATCGTCCAGGTTTTGGACTCAAGACCGACCAATTCGCGCCATACAGCCTGCATCTCTCTGATGACCGTGTGACCGACCCGGCCGCGCCCATGACTTTTCTCGCACCGGACAACCCGGTCTTGAACACGCCGAACAAAATCACGAGCGCTGACTTCAATGGTTGGGTCCAGGAGCGAGGAACTTATTTCCCCGACCAATGGGATGTCCACTTTACGCCCATTCTCGCCTGCGCGGACTCTGGTGAAGCGCCGCTCAAAGGCGGACTGCTCGTAGCGTCGTATGGTAAAGGATATTTCGTCTATACCGGACTGGGATTTTTCCGGCAATTGCCCGCGGGTGTGCCCGGCGCCTATCGCCTCTTTGCGAATCTCCTCTCGCTTGGAAAATGAAATTGCCGGAGGACAAAGCAGGCCCCACCGGGCCTTTAGGACGGGAAAGATCCGTCTCCGCCGGTGAATCGGAACCCGATGACCGGGACGAATCACCCGGACTGCCCGGGTTGCGCGCCTGGCGTCACGTTTATCTTTTTGTCTTCGTCTGTTTCGTGATGTGGGTGCTGATGCTTCTGGCGCTCACCAGGATGTATTCATGAACCTCCTGGATTTCGTGGTTCTCATCGGAAGTCTCGTTGCCATCGGCGCCTACGGCGCCTGGCATACCCGCCGGCACCGTAACCTGGCCCATTATCTGCGGGGTGAGGAAAACGTCGGCTGGATGGCCATCGGCGTTTCCGTGGCGGCTACGCAGGCCAGCGCGATTACGTTCATCTCCACGCCGGGTCAGGGATACGCCAGCGGCCTGGGCTTCGTGCAGAATTATTTCGGGATGCCGCTTGCGCTCATTCTCATTGCCGCGGTGTTCCTGCCAATTTACCGGCGATTAAATGTCTATACCGCTTACGAATATTTGGGGAGCCGCTTCGGCACAAATACGCGGCTTCTGGGCGCGGCTCTATTTCTCCTGCAACGCGGCCTTGCGGCGGGCATCACGATTTACGCGCCTGCAATCATCCTGTCCACAGTCCTGGGCTGGCGCCTGGACGTCACCATCATCTTGAGCGGGTTACTCGTGATTATATATACCGTCGCGGGCGGCAGCCAGGCCGTGACCCTGACTCAAAAATGGCAAATGGCCATCATCTTCGGAGGAATGCTCGCCGCGTTCGCCCTGTTGCTCGTCAAAATCCCCGCGAGCCTTTCCGACGCTTTCACCGTCGCCGGGGCGTTCAAAAAACTAAACGCCGTCAGCTTTTCCCTCGACCCAAATCGGCGCTATACATTTTGGACCGGCCTGCTCGGCGGATTTTTTCTATCGCTATCGTACTTCGGCTGCGACCAGTCGCAGGTGCAGCGTTACCTTTCGGGTTCGTCAGATCGCGAAAGCCGGCTCGGCCTGATGTTCAACGCGGTGCTCAAGATACCGATGCAATTCTTTATCCTGCTTTTGGGCGTAATGCTCTTTGTCTTTTATCAGTTCGAACAACCGCCCATCTTTTTCAACCAGGCCGCCTGGCGCCAGGCCGTCCGCGGTGATCCAAGCCAAAAACTTGCGGCGCTTGAACGCCAATTTCAAATCGCCTGCGCGCAAAAAGAACAGGATATCCGCAAATGGCTTGCCGAGAAACACGCCGCCAATTACTCCGCCGAGGCCGCCGCGCGCACCGTGGCCCTGGCGGATATGGATCGCGTGAATGCAATCCGCGACCAGGCGGAACAGGTCATACAAAGGGGCGATCCGGGCGTCAAAAGCAACGACTCCGATTATGTCTTCGTCACGTTCATCCTGGACCAACTTCCTCACGGCATGATCGGCCTCCTCATTGCCGCGTTTTTTGCCGCGGCGCTCCAATCCAAATCCGCGGAATTAAATGCTCTGGGCTCGACGACTACCGTTGATTTCTACCGGCACCTGCTCAAGCGGGAGGCCACCGATGCTCATTACGTCGCCGCCTCGCGCTGGTTCACCTTCTTATGGGGATTGGTCGCAATTGCCTTTGCCCTGTTCGCCAACCTTGTCGAGAATTTGATCCAGGCCGTCAACATCATCGGCTCGGTATTTTACGGCGTGCTCCTAGCGCTGTTTATAGTGGCGTTTTTCCTCAAGCGAATCAGCGGCACGGCGATCTTTTGGGGGGCGCTGGCGGCGCAAGCGCTGGTCTTTATTCTCTATTTTTCCCTCAATATCAGCTATCTCTGGTATAACTTGATTGGATGCGCCGCCTGCGTGCTTTTGAGCCTTTTGATCCAAATGTTTCTCCGCCCTGGCGCACAAATGGCAAAGCCCTCTGTATGAACAGGAAAATGCGGCTTTTGATTTCCAGGCGCTCAGGTATTACTGTGAACCTTTCGAACCGCCACGGGCGCCTTGTATGACTTCAGCCCCCCTCATTTGCTTTGGCCAACAACTGTGCGGATTCTTTCCAAAGCGCTTTTTCATCGCCAAAATCCGCGCGGCTCGACGGCTTCGTTCGGAAATCGGCGGCGAAATAATCTTCTTCTGCCACGACAGTGACCATGACCCCCGCGAAACCCAAACCCCTCTTTGCCATCGCAAAACCAATGACGTCGCGATTTTGAACTTCGCGTTTAAAAACCGCATCCAACGCAAATTTTCACCTCAATACCTCAAACAGATTCCCGAAGGCTGGCGGGAAAAGACCGCGCTTCAATTGCCCAATTACGTCGAGCATACGCTGATCGCCGTCTTCAAGAACGTCTCCGCCGGCGCGGTCGGAGATTTCTGCCTGGAAATGTATCGCAAGCTCGGTTTGCTGGACGAAATTCGCGTGGTGCGCTCGAGCGATCCGGACGTTCGTCGCTTGGCATGCGACATACCCGAGTACTTTGTGGATGTGCCACTTGACGGCGAAACCGTTCGCGCCCGTTGCGTCAACAATGCCCTCCAACTCCATGAAGGCGGCAACTCCTATATTACCCTTCCGGCGACCGCCTTTCGCAAGGAGCAAATCAGCCCGGCGCGCGATAGTCGGCTGCGCTGGATGCAATCCGTTGTCCATTGCACGCATTACGTTGCCGGTCCTGGCGAAAAAGCCTATCTTCGACCCGAAGAAGCGCCGGAAATCACTTTCATAGATCGAGACACCATTGAGCGACCCAATGAAGCATGGACTGAAATCTCCCCATAAAACAGCCGGGGCCGGCTGGCTCGCTGGCCCGGACGCGCGGCGGCGCGTCCCTGCCAGGGACCAGGCCGCGTTGCTGGCATTTGGCGCTCATCCCGATGATATCGAG
>JBOHXA010000236.1:0-30006 GCA_050737335.1 Limisphaerales bacterium
CCCACCGCGGCGGATAAAAGACCCTGGCCAGGACCGACGCCGCCGCTGCCCAGGTCAAAACTAAAGGTCTGATTATACAACGATGACGAGTCGCTCACAGAACCCGCCGTGAAGGGACGTGTAAAAACTATCTCGCCATTTCCGGGTGCGCCGTTGGCATACGTTCCCCAGGCGTTGCCCGAGCCATCTACAATCGGGGTATCACCCGAGCCGGCGAGGTAGGTGCCGACATAAGGCGGACTATTTTCGTTTTCCACATTTACGTTCCACGCGCCGAAGCCGGTGCCATTGTTCGCCGGGCTGGTGCTCCAAGTGCCAACGTAATTTCCGGCAGTGTCGGAGGCGGTGGCGGCGGCAAAGACCGTGACGCCTGAAAGTCCTAATGCCACGAGCGCGATGGACGCCGCTGCTCCAGGAATTTTCCCACAAGTTGTCGTTTTCATAGAAAGATGTCTGAGTGTATCAATAATCAAAGTCTATGCCTACCGCATGTTTGTGCGGTTGACTATGCTCCCGGTTATGCTTCCGGTCCGTATTCTTCATGGCAGTTGATGCGCTGTTCCAGCCCGGGATGACTTTGCCAGACTGCTTCTTCATTGTGACGGAATCGCCTCGATTTCATAGTATTTTTGAGGGGCCAGCGGCGAATTGGCCGTATCGTTAAAAAACGTCGAGACGCCCTGGCTCGGGATGATCCCGCTAATCGGCTCAAACGGCTCGGTCAGGTTCGTTGTCGCAAGGACTTCATAATCTGCCCCCGGCGCGCTGTCCCAGACAATGGCCTGGGTGCCCGGGCTAACGCTGGTGATTCGCAGCGGCGGGGCAATGACCAGCGATTTCATGTCGCTAACCACGTTGGCCGTGCTGTTGCTAAAGAGAACCTCGATCACGTTGGTGCCAATGACCGGATTGTTCCAACTGTAGCTCAAAAGCCGCATGCCGGTGGAACAGCCGGAACCGCCGATGGTGTAAAAATCGCCACCGACGTTTCGCGGCTCGAAGACGCCGTTCACGTAAATGTAGAAGTCATTGACGGCCTGGTTGTTATTGATGCCGGCCAGGATATTGGTGGTGAAGCAGGCTTGTATCGTGAAGGCTGAACCGTTCGGCAAGGTGACGATTTCGCCGTCCTGGGAGGGATTGGAAATTTCGACGTATTTGCTCGAGGCGGCGGCGGTCGCAGTGACCGTAAGCGTCGAAAAGCGATTCGTATAGATGCTGGAAGTCAATTCCTTCAGATGAACGGTAATCGTGACAGGGCCGTTGGTCGGCACAAAAGGAAGGGTTGCATGAAATTCCTGCGGATAATTCGTCCAAATGGCGCTCAGCGCGGGATTGGGCGTGACGGACTGGGCCGGAACGAAAATGGGATTCCCCGCTGCATTGGTTCCAATGCCATTGGCCTGGCCGGTGTAAATGTCGTAGCTGTTGGTTTCGTTGTCCTGGATATTTACGTCAGCCTCAGTCACTGAGCTGTCGCCGCGAATGACGATGGTATAGTTCTGGTTGGAGAGAGTCAGGCCAGGCGTGGGCGAGGCAATAACGCCCGATGGCAGCGAGCCATCGTAATAAAACGTCTGAAGGAAGGTATTATAGACGCTGGACTGGCCGGGCCGGGGCAGAAACACGCGGGCGCGAATGATGTGGAACCCGGTTTTAAGGCCCACATAAGTGTTCGCCGGGTTCAGGTCATTATGCGTCCAGACCACGGCCGTGGTGGGGTTGAAATTTGTGATGGCGTCCTGGGTCAGGCCGAACAGTTTGGACCCGCTGGGTTCGTCGTAGGCGATAGGCTCGATATTGGCCCAGTGGGTGGCGTTGCCCACGGCAAAGCCGTAACTGCCGCCATTAAAGAAGCTGACTTTGTATCGCACTTGCGTGCCGGTGGGTTGGGCCGGAATGGTTCCTTTCCACCAATCGATATTCGGCGTACCGCTGTCATGAGCCACCCAAAAAACAGGAACGACTCGTGTTGTGCCTTTCACCACGCCGAAAGCGCCATCAGGATTCGATCCGTCGGTGGTATAATAAATATAGCCCGTATTGACCTGGGATTCGTAACCCACCCGGGTCCAAATGTCTTCGGATTGGCCGGAATCGGGACTTATCGGATTGCGCTGCGACGGCGCGGTTGGGTTCGATGCCGTCACTGTATTTGTGGGATCGTGCCAGACCCATGCGGCGGTGGCATTGGTGATGCCCGCTCCGTAACCCGCGCCGGCTATCACGTTGCCACCGCCGCCAACCATGTAATAATACGTTTCGGCCCCAGGGGAAACGATGTTGTTATCGGCGATGTTTCGCGCGGCGAATTTCTCCGGACCGTTGCGGAATAGCATGGCCGTTTGCTCGTACCCCAGGAAAACATCGTCGGAATAACCGGGCGGATTATCGCGAAGGTCAAGGAAGTTGGTTGGGACAATTCCTGCCTGGTAATTTTCGGGTCCAAGACCCATCTGGCTGTTAAGGTCAATCCCGCCGTCCAATTTGACGAGCGTGTTTGAAGTCGAGCCGTCGCTGTTGACAAGAATGTTGAATGGCGCGTTGGTCACGACAGGGATTTCAATGGCGTAGGTTCGGTTGGAGACATTGCCTTCGCCCCCGTACATGACCACGTTCCCGTACGCGTCAACACTGCCGCGCATTTTAAAGGGAAAGAGCGGACTGTAATTTGTGTCGCCATCCGGGCCATCCTGCCGATAAACCAACAGGGACGGCGCTTGCGCGCCGCCCTGGGTGAGGATAATGGCATTTGTCGCTGGATTGTTTTGACTGGGCTGCGGCCATTGAACGCCGTACATGACCCATGCACCGCTGGGGATGACCAATTCGATTGCCCCGCCCCCGGAAGGAATGGTTTCGCCGCCAACATAGATCAGGCGATCAGCCGGATTGGGGGCGTTCGTCGAAGCCACGGCCGCGCTGAAACTCGTCGTCGCGCCGTGGACCAACAATTGATGATAGGCCCGATAACCGCCCGCCACATCTCCGGAACTCGACAATTGTGTCAGCACCGTTCCAGGAGGAAATCCAACCACAATCCCCAGGTGGCGCGAATTTGAAAGCGACGTATCGGCGCTGGCGGAGCCGTTGCCCGTGTTCGTATTCACCAGGTAATAGCCATCACTGATGCGATTGCTCACGCCGTCATCAAACGTGATATCACCGGGATAGCCCAGGTCGTCGTTCATGCCGAATAAAACAACGTCCTGCGTCCAGGGATCGCTATTGGTGCCTTCGCGATAATCGTAGCGCTCAAACATGACGATGTTTTGGTCGCTCCAGCGCGACCAGGTGCCTCCGCGGGAAAGCTGGTTGTGCAGATACATCATGTCCGGCCCGGAATTATCCCCAAATTCACCGAGGTAATTGTAATAAGAAACAATGGGTGTGCCGCCGGCCGTATTATGGTTAAAGCCGTCCGAATAAACCATGGGAAGGCCTTCGTGCATGAAGAAGTATGAATTTTCCAGTGACTCATTGGCGGGGCAGCAAGTGCCGTTGTCCTGCGTTTGAGGCATGTTCACAGCCTGGGCGGGGCTGAAATTGCCGTTGCTGTCGCAATTTCCCTGTTCGCTCGTTGACGGCGCGTAATCGCGCCCATCCATGCTGTACATTCCCGGGGAGCCGCCGTAATTGTTCAGGATGCTGTTAAATTCATTGTACAGTGGAAAGTTTAAAAGTCGCATCCCGGAATTGAGATAGTCATGGTAATCTTCGCCTTGCGGCAGGGCGGAGGGATCGCACTCGCCAAACAGCATGGCGTCGTTGCGCGGGACTTCGGTGTTGAAACAACTGTTGCGGCTGCCGTCAGTTTCGACGTAACCGTTGCCGGTCACATTGTTGCCATAGCCGTGGACGTAATCGTACATGGCCTGAATGGCGCCGGTATACCCGCCGAAATCAGGGTCGTCGCTCTGGCCGCTTTCGTTGCCGAAAAAATTCACCGGCACATGCTTGACCGCGTCGAGGCGGAAGCCGTCGCAGCCGGTTTTCCAAAGGGTCCACGCCACCGCCCGGCAGAGATACGTCGAGACATCTTCAGGCACCGGCTGGCCATGGCCGTCGAAAGGACGCCAGCCGTTCAGCGGCCCATAACCGCCCGTCATTGGCCATCCAGTGCATGTGCCGGCCCCCAGCAAAGGGCCGTTGGTATCCATGTATAAATCCGTGCGACCTGGAAAACGGATGAAATCGGGCTTGGTTGTGGTATCACCAAGAGAAGGACCGAAATTGTTGTTGATGGTGCCAGGCTCCTGCGCCAGGTCGCATAACCCTTCCAAAAGCTGGTTTTCCACCTGCCAGGTATCGCACCAATCGCTGATGTTCGCCCAGCTTTCGTACCCGCCGGAAACCGTTTGCAAATGAAAATCCTGTGGAATCAGGCCCGGATAATAAGTCGTGGGTGTCCCCGAGCCGGGATAGCCGGGCACCGTGGACGCGCGATGATTCATCACGTTGTCGAAATAAACGCGGATGCCGAAGCGATGCGCCATTTGGACCATTTGAACAAGTTGAGCCTCAGTGCCGTACAGGGTCGCGATGGTGCCCTGCTGATTGGTGCTCCCCAGGTCGAACGGATCAAAAACATCATAGCCCACCGAATATCCGCCTGAGTTTCCCTTTGCGGGATTGGGCAGGTACAGGCTATCGTAGCCGGCCTCGGCAATTTCCGGCATTTTGGCGGTCACTTCAGGCCAGGTTTGCTGGAACAATTCCAGCATCGCTTCGCCATGCCCCTCGTCCGCTGGCGCAAAGCACAATGAAAAAAGCGAGAGAGCCAAGGCGCTCCTGCCAAATGCTTTGGAAATCGTTCTCATCGTCATCCTCATGCTCATCATCCGGCCCGTCTCACTCCAATGGCGCGTTCCATACCTGCCCGGCCCGGCGCACCGGAAAACAAAACGCCAAACGCGGCCACGGGCTGAAAGACCGCTTCATCAATTGATAATTGCATTTGAACTGAATCGTCTTCAAGGCGGGCGGTTCGTAAATCAAGGCACTGTGTTTTCGTCAGTTTGGCAGAATATCAACTTTGAATGCCCGGTCAATCAAAGAAACAATCCGTCATTGACAACGTCGTGGTTCGCAACAGTATCGCCTAAAAATTATTCTTCTCTACCACATTTTTGTGCGGGTGGGCTATTGGAGTGTTTGAGGTACAATGACCGCGATGAACCTCAATAGCATTGCCTTGCTGTGCCTTTTTGTGCCCCTGGCGCAGATAAGGGCGTTTGCTGATACCAATACGAATGTCCATACCACGTGGCTTTGGCACCTCCACCAGCCTGTTTACTGGCCCGACCGTCGCGACTACGGCGTGGACCATTACGAGCAGGCATGGGACACCATCCAACAGCAAAACGCCGGCCGGCCCCACCCCGCGCCCGAAGTCTTAAGCAGCATTTTTGGAGACGCCGACCGCGTGAACGCGTATCAGGGGGAAATAGAGTCCGTTCTCAGCGGCTTGCTGACCTATCCCAACGCCGGCGCGCAGGTGAACATGTCCGGCGCGCTCATGGAAAACGTGCAAAGCCTGGCTGCCAACGGATGGAACGGGGGAAACGGCTCGTACATGTTGGGCTGGACCAACAGCTTTCGAACGGCGCGGTCCTGGGTCACCAGCGGGGGTAAACCGAGGCTGGACCTGGTGAACTTTACCTATCATCACGCCATCGCGCCTTTATTGGACGATCAGACTCTCGAGATGGAACTGCTCATTCAGCGGCGACAGATGCAAATTTACTGGGGCACCAATGTTCCGCTCTCGCGAGGCTATTTCCCGGCCGAAACGTGTTTTTCAGAACATATCATTCCCATTCTCAAAAAGGTCGGCATCGCATGGTCCATCGTCGCCAACAACCATCTGGCTCGTTCCTGCGCGGATTTTCCGCTCGTGTCGGGCAGCGCCGGCGAGAATTGCGACATACCCAACCGCGCCGACCAAATCAATCCGCCCCAGGGAGTCACCAATTATCAGCGCGTATCCATCTCCGAGGGCTGCGGCCCCACCCAAGTCATGCCGTTTGGTTTTCAACCGCATTACGCCCGTTACGTTGACCCAAATACCGGCATCGCCAGCTCAATTATCATCGTTCCCTCGGACCAGGTTTTTAGCTGGGAGGACGGTTATTCCACCTGGGACCTGGGCCAGATCGCGCCCCTGGCCGCGCGCAACAACCCCGCGCACCCCGCGCTGGTCCTTTGCGCGCATGACGGCGATAATGGCTGGAGCGCCGGCTATTCCTACTACAACCAATGGGTCCCTGAAATGGCGAAAGACGCCGTGAACGACGGTTACGAACCGACGACTATCGAGCAGTTTCTCGCCGATTTCCCGCCGGCCACCAACGACATCGTCCACGTTGAAGACGGCGGATGGGTCAACGCCGCCGGCGATTTCGGTTCGCCAGACTTTATCAATTGGAATTGGCCGCCCAGTTACACCGACGCCAATGGCAACAACATCGTGGACCCCGGCATCGGCACCAGCGAAAAAGATGATAACTGGCGCGTCATCATTGCCACCGAGAACCGTGTTGAAACCGCGCAACAAATTTCCGGCATCACGCCGCGCATTGATCAGGTGCGCGATCCGGGAAGTTTTTCAGAAACGCCCAATGCGGTGGAACTGGGCTGGCATTATTGTTTGGGCGCGTTGGACAGCGGCTTTGTTTATTTCGGTTGTAATGGAGATGAATGTCTGCGCTCGATTATCGCCCAGTCCAATGCCTGCCGCAACGTGGACGCGCTCATCGCCGCCAACTCATCGGCTGATGCCACGCCGCCCGCGGTTTTCCTGCCCCAACGGCATCCCTGGAATCCCGGCGGCACAAATTTCGGCATCCAATACGGCTACCAAACCGTCGTGGAAACCAATTCCGATTTTTGGGTCTGGACCTACGCCTACGATGTCTCGGGCATTACCAACGTCAGCCTGCTCTTGCGCCGGGACGGCACAAACCCTCCTGTGAGCGACCAATTTAAGACTTACGCCGGCGGACCACTCGCCGGCCCATGGCAAACCGCGAATATGACCCGCCGCGTCACGCCGAATTCCAACGGTTACACGCCCCAATACCAGGCCGATTACTACTACGCATACATTACCGGAATTTCGAACAACTTCGTGGACTATTACGTGAGCGCGACCGACGCTTACGGTAACACGCGCAAAACGCCCATCCAACATGTTTGGGTCGGGGCAGGCTCCCACGCGACCGGCGGCAATGGCGGCGCCGAAACGGTATCGGTTGCGCCCAACCCCCCTGTTGCCGGAAGTTCAGCGTCCATTCAATACTTGTCCGCCGGCGGGCCGCTGGCAGGCGCGACCAATCTTTATATTCATTTGGGCTGGAACAATTGGAATCCCGTCGTTTCCCCGGACGCCGCCATGGTCTTTAACGCCGCATCCAATTCCTGGCAATGCGCGGTTACTCCGCCCGACTCCGCCACAAATATGAATGTCTGCTTCAACAATGGCTCCGGCGTGTGGGACAACAATAACGGGGCGAATTGGAATTTTTCCGTGGCCGGCGCCACGAACGTCCCCCTCCCGGCATTTGTGCTGGATGGCGCGTTCGATTATCCTGGCTATTTGCTCGCCTCCAACGGTCTGGCGCTTTACGCCGCGCTCCGCGGCACGACGCTTTATGTGGCCACGGAATCCCCGGGTGATAATGGTCCGAACGATGCCTTCATTTTCGTTTCCGGCCAGTTGCTGTCCTCGGCCATAACCGCCGCGCCCTGGGCCAAGTCCGGCTACATTGCCGTGCCGGCGACCGGACCCTATCTGGCCGCCGAAAGCCTCGACTCTTACGTAAGTTGGTATGCTAACAATACGCAAACAGGCTGGCCCTGCGTAAAATCTTCCACCGCCGGAGGCGCCATGGCAGGCACGATGGACCTGGCGCAGGCCTTTGGTTTCGTGCCAACGAACCTTTATTTGTGCGCCGCAACCTATGTCACCACCAATGGCGGACCCCTTGTGACAGCGTGCCCGGGAGGAACCGGCATCGGGCCAAATCTCAATCCGGACAATTTTTTTGCCATTCCTCTGGCCGCCTTGCGGGATTCGCTCGGGAACGGGACGTTTGATTTATGCGATCCCGCGCGCGGCTTCAAAGTTTTATCGGCCGAACTGCGGCAGACGAATCTGATTTTGAGCTGTGCCGCCATGCCGGGCCGCGTTTACCAGGCGCAATTTGCCAATTCACTCTCCGGGCCGTGGACAAGCCTTCCGGCGACGCAAACCGACGCCCCGCCTCAATTGGTTTTGAGTTTTACGAATACCGGGCAACTGGCCGCGCCTGAACGGTATTATCGGATTCAGCTGCTCCCGCAATAACTCACTCTCCATGCAACGGCGTCCCGTCGCTACTCTCGAACTTTATCACCCTGATCTAACTAATAGCCTGTTGAGATGCGCCTTTGTCACGGCGCACTTCAATGGCTGCTAAACCATCCGGCAGGCTTGTGCGAGTCTTTACACACCACCATAATGTCATCATGTCCCGGACCTTTGCCACCCTCGTGCTCATCTTCGGGGTGGCGATTTTCTCGTCGTCCGCCTGGGCCGTCATTCTATGGAGCCAACCTGATGCCCGGCTCGTGCAACACACCGGCCCCGGGGTGGACATCCTAGGCGGCAAAGTCCGTCGGACCGGGACGAACACCGATGCGCTCTATTTCAAGTTCCACGTTGACCCCCTTTCCGATGCCGGCAATGAGCCGTATTCGGCCGGATTTCAATTGTTCGAAGGCAGCCAGGGGCAATTGGGCGTTGGCAACGCGCAGGAGGCGTGGGCTTATTCAGCTTTCAATGCCTCCGAACTGGGGCCGTCCAACCGATTGTCAACCAACTTGGCTGATAATTGTGAATTCAACCTGCAATCGTCGCATCCCGAGCCGGGCGCCACTCCGGGAACATTCCGCCCTTACGAATTGGTGCGCCATGACGTCGAGCGCACCCTTATCTTCAAAGTCCAGTATGTCCCCGGCGCCGATGACCTCGTCACCGTATGGCTCAATCCCAATCTTTCCCGCGGTTGGTCGGAAAAAAATCAGCCGGTTGACCTTACGACCAAATTCAAAGCCAACGCCTGTTTTGATCAAATCCATCTTGTGCAGAACGGCGGCGGCAACGGCTGGATATTCAGTGACATGGCCATCGCGACGTCCTTTGACGATTTCGTCGTGGAACGATACTGGCAAACCTGGTGGTTCACCACGCTCGTGGCGGCGTTTCTGCTCGTCTCAGTCGGCGCGACGGTGCGCCTGCTGGAAAAGAGAAAATTCCAAATGCGGTTGCAGCGCGCCGAGCAGGAACGCGCGTTGGAACGCGAACGCACGCGCATCGCCCAGGACCTGCACGATGATTTGGGCTCGTCCCTGACCCGGTTGACGCTCTTAAGCGGACTCGTCAAAGCCGACAAAGATAACCCCGAAGAAGTCGAGGTCCATGCAAACAAACTTTCCCACGCGGCCGACCAGACCGTCCGCGCCCTCGAGGAAATCGTGTGGGCGGTGCGTCCCGGCA
Source organism: Limisphaerales bacterium (assembly GCA_050737335.1). GTDB lineage: Bacteria > Verrucomicrobiota > Verrucomicrobiia > Limisphaerales > UBA11358 > UBA11358. Next base: position 9,539 of record JBOHXA010000236.1, read on the forward strand.
GCGACACGCTGCAAAGCCTCATTGATTACACGACGCATTTTGCGAACGAGCTTTTTGAGGGCAACAGCGCGCGTTGCCGCATGGATTTGCCCGGTAATCTTCCCGCGCTGCCGCTGCCGCCGGAAATGCGGCACAATATTTTCCTGATTGTCAAGGAAGCGCTGACGAACGCGCTGAAGCATTCCGGCGCCAGGGAAGTCCGCGTGCAAGCCAGGCTCGACGCTTCCAACCTCCAGATCCTCGTCGCCGACGACGGCAAAGGTTTTGACCCGGCATCTTTGGTTGAAGGCCATCGCAATGGAATGGGCAACATGCGCCGCCGCGCCGCCGCCATGAACGGCAAACTGGACGTCCAAAGCATGCCCGGCAAAGGAACTCAGGTTGCCTTGTCGGTCGTTCTCACTCCTTAAAGCGAATGCCCTCGCGGCGCCAAAATAGGGAACGACCCAATCGCGCTTGCGAAAATCCCTCTTTCCCGCACGTTTATGCGGTTGAGAAGCGGCTGCCCTTAAGTGCTTAATGGGTCATGGTTGCCGCGATCGCCCAAGACATGCAAATCAAAGTCGTAATTGTGGATGATGACGAGGAAATCCGCGCCAGCCTCGCCTCGCTGATTCGCCGCTCGTCAAAATTTAAATTGGTCGGCGACTATGCGAACGCGGAAATCGCGTTGAAGGAAATCCCCAGGCATCCGCCGGACGTCGTCCTGATGGACATCAACCTTCCAGGCATGAAAGGCTTCGACTGCGTGCGCCAATTGAAAGCCGCCCAACCCGAGGTCCAGTTCCTCATGCTGACGGTTTATGAGGACAGCGATTCTCTTTTCAAGTCCCTCAAAGCCGGCGCGAGTGGTTATCTTCTTAAGCGGACTGCCGGCGCCAAATTGCTGGAAGCCATTCACGACGTTTATATGGGCGGCGCTCCCATGACGCCCCAATTGGCGCGTCGCGTCGTGCAATTTTTCTCGAAGACGCCCGACAGTCGCTCCGAGCTTGCCGATCTCACGCCCGGCGAACGCGAATTCCTCGGCCAGCTCGCCAACGGCTACGCTTATAAGGAAATCGCCGACCGGATGAATATCAGCATTGACACCGTCCGCAGCTACGTGCGCACGGTCTATGAAAAATTGCACGTGCATTCGCGCACTGAAGCGGTCGTCAAGTACTTGCGCGGCTGAACACCGTTATCTTGCGCGCCGCGACAATTCCGAAGAAACCTGTGATTCGAGTCCTCCGTAAACGTACTGGACCAGGCGTGCCGCCTGTTCGCCGGGCAACCCCCGTGCCCCCAACGGCGAGTCCATTTTCCAAAACAGATCGGACAAAATGGAAGCCTCTGCCACTCCTGTTTATCTATCTGGCTCTCACGGGACCCTGTCTGGCCGTGGATGCTCCAAATGGTCCCGGCTTGCCCTCAGTCTGGGCGCCCGGGTCCAAGGACTTTGTCGGAACATCCGCCACCGAAGCCTCGAAAGTCTATTTCACCGGAGCGCAAGGCATGTTGACCGAAGTCTTTTATCCCTCACCCGACCGCGTGCAGAATATTGATATGGAGTTCCTCGTTGAAGACGCCGCCAGGACGATCGGATATGCCGACGGCGAGGAAAAACTTCAACACAACCAAACCGTGAAGCTTCTGGACAAACGCGCGATGATCTGGGAGGCGACCACAACGGCCAACAACCGCGCATGGCGGATTACAAAAACGATTTTTACCGACCCCTCGCGCCCAACGGTGATTGAGCGCGTATTGTTTCAAGTTCTTCAGCCTGGAAAAACTGTGCGCGATTTCAATCTCTTCGTCCTGAATCATCCAGGCATAGATGACGCGGGAGATCATGACAATTCCCGCACGTTGCAGGACGGCAGCCGCACGATGCTGGTGGCATACAAGCCAGGCGGCGCCGCCTCCGCCCTTGCCGTTTCGCTACCCTGGAAATCCCGGGGCGGACATCCGCGAGTCTCCAACGGCTTCGTCGGCGTCAACGATGGATGGACGGATTTATTCGGCCGCGCGGATGACCGCGCGATGGATTGGGACTATGACGCCGCTTACAACGGGAACGTCGCGCAAATGGGCTGGCTGGATTTTGGGGCCAATGATGGCACAAGCGTGACGTTTGACCTGGCGCTGGGCTTCGGCCCAAATGAACAAGCCGCGATGGACAATGCCAATGCCACGCTATCCTCAAATCTGGACGAACTGCAAAGAACCTATATCGCCCGGTGGAGAAACTATTGCCGTTTGCTGAATGACCAGGGCGGCGCCGCGGACGACCAGTATTACCTCGCCTGTATGACCTTGAAAACCATGCAGGACAAATCAAATGGCGCAATGGTCGCCGGGCTGGGCACTCCATGGGGCGCGAGTTCCGGCGATTCGAACAACGGCGGCTATCACCTGGTTTGGGCGCGCGACCTGTTTAAATTCGCCAGTGCCCTGATTGCCGCCGGCGACGCTGCGTCCGCCAATAGAGCTCTTAACTTTTTATTCGACGTGCAGATGCAAACCCGCGATGGCGATAATCCTTACTCACGCCGCGGACGCTTTCCGCAAAACACGTTTGATGACGGCAGGTCCTACTGGCCGGGAACACAAATGGATGAATGCTCCATGCCGATCATCCTCGCCTGGAAATTGCATCGCCTGGATCTCTGGCCGAAAATCAGGATGGCGGCCGATTTCGTCGCGGCGAATGGTCCCGCGACCGGTGAGGAACGATGGGAGGAAATGGGCGGTTACTCGCCCTCCACAATCGCGGCCGAAATCGCCGGCCTGGTTTGCGCCGCCGATTTGGCATCGCAAGCCCGCGATTCCAATGACGCCGCAAGATACCTCCGCACGGCCGACGCCTGGCGAAATAACCTTGCGAACTGGACCTTCACGACAAACGGATTCTTCGGAGACGGGAAATACTACATTCGCATTGACACCAACCGCAATCCCAACAATCCCGGCGGGCTGACGTTTGGAAACGGCGCCGGAGTGCGCGACGCGCGCGATGTCGTGGATGGCGGATTTTTGGAGCTTGTGCGGCTGGGAGTGATGAGCCCGAACGACTGGACCATATTGGAAACGTTGCCAAAGTATGACGATATTCTCAAGCAGAGCATCCCCGGCAAGGGCGATGCCTGGTTTCGTTACAACTGCGATGGTTACGGCGAGCACAACGATGGAACCCCCTATAAGAATGATGGACGGGGAAGGCTGTGGCCCATTTTCACCGCCGAACGCGGCATGTACGAAATTTCGCGCGCTAACAGCGGCGCCGCCGGCCGCCCCTATCTCGCTGCTTTGAAACATTTTTCGTCGCCGGCTGGATTTATTCCGGAACAGATTTGGAACATCAGCGCCAACATCGCCGGCTGGGAAACTGACACGCCCTCAAATGACGCGCCTGGCACGGCAACCGGCTCGATGAGGCCCCTGAATTGGGCGATGGGCGAATATATCAGCCTCCTGGCGGCCATTAAAAATGGGCGCAACGACGCGCCGTCGGTTGTCGTGAAACGCTACGAATCCGATAAACCGCAAACCATCGTCAATTTCAGCGTCCGGACTTCCACAACGCCTGGCCAGACGGTCTATCTGGTGGGCGACCACCCACAGTTGGGCGCATGGGCGCCGCAATCAGGCGTGGAAATGATCCCTCATTCCAATTCAATCTGGACCGCCACCCTGTCGCTCCCGGCGGGCGCATCGCTTCAATACAAATACGTGAAAATTGGCCCCGCCGGAAACATTGTCTGGGAAGGCTCAACAAATCGCAGGCTCACGACCCCGGCAAGCGGCGCCGTGGATTCAAATACCAGTCTGGCCGGCTTGGCGTTCCGTCGGGAGTGAGTTGGCCCCGAAGCATCGGCATGCCCTCACGGCCTCGGGCGCACGGCCGAATCCCGCAAAGCAAGGACGACACGAAGCCCAACCGCCAATCCATCAACCCGCGTGTCGTCCACCCGCCAGCTCGGCAAAATTCCTCAACAATCGCAGCCCCGTCTCCTGGCTTTTTTCCGGATGAAACTGCGTCGCAAAGACGTTGTCCCGCCAAATTGCCGACGCGAACGTCTCTCCATATTCCGTCCGCGCGGCCACGATTGCCTGGTCCTCAGGTTTTGGAAAAAAACTATGAACAAAATAGACGTAACTGCCGCTGTCAATCCCGCGAAATAAAGGGCAGTCCGGCCGCGCTATTTCAATCTGGTTCCACCCAATCTGGGGAACCTTAAGACCGCTGTCTTTTGAAAAGCGCACCACGCTGCCTTTGAAGAGCGCCAGCCCCGCCGCGCGGGAATTGAACTCCTCACTCCGCTCGAACAACGCCTGGTAACCCACGCAGATTCCCAGAAACGGTTTGCCGCTCCGGATGAATTCCAGCGACGCTTCAACCAAATCCTGCTTGCGGAGCGCGTTCATGCAATCGTCAAACGCCCCGACGCCCGGCAGCACCACCCCGCTGGCCCCGCCCATTTCCGCCGGCGTCCGGGCGATGCGCACGTCCGCGCCGGCCTTGAGCAGCGCCTTGTGCGCGCTGCGCAAATTGCCCGAGCCGTAATCCAAAAGCGCAATCACGCCAAAATTCTAATACGAATCACCCGTTATTTCTCCAATAATATTTCATGGGGACTCAACGGGTCCAATTCGCGCATCCCGACCATGAACCTCTTTTCCCGTAGCAGCGGACATGAGTCCGCTCTGATTTCTGGTTTTGGGATTCGATCGCGTTCGAAATTGGTTAGAGCGCGCTCGCGCGACGCTCTTAAGAAACTCACTGTGCAAATGCCTGATTTTGAACAGCTTTAAAAATATGGTTGCCGGGAATTCTTCCGCGAGCCCAAGAAAGTTTCTCGCATGGGACAACCCCTATAAGGGGTGCCGGCTGCTACGAAAACGAGGGGCGTTTCACTGAAACCCTCAACGATTACGGAATCCCGCATAGCGACCGTGAACCGGCTCCTGCAGCCGCACAAACATGCGGTTGATGCACCGGCACACTTCTGCCAAGGTTAAGCCATCAGCATCAATAAGGCGTAAACATCGGCGCCGGGTAACGTGGCGTCCAGAGCGCCAATATAATTGAACCATTGTATGAGATACGAAATCAAAAAGATACTTGTGGCGTCCCTGTCCTCATTAACCGCAGTCGTGTGCGCAAATGCTCAAAACCTGGATGGGACCCTGGACCCCGGCTTTTACGGCCCTCCGCTGTACGTCCAAACCATCAATACCGGCTTCGGCGACTCGACCGGCGGCGGCGACGCCACCGGGTCCGAGTTGGACGCGGTGTACACCAAGGTTTCCGGCGGCAACCTCTACCTCTTCCTCGCGGGTTGCTTTCAAAATAATGGCAATTATCTTAATGTCTTCCTCGCCGGGGGAGCGGCGGGTGAAACCAATTTGAACGTCCCTTCCACCGCGACGCTCCACGTCATGAATGGCTCCATTTTCCCGCCCGGTTTCCAGGCGACCTGGGCATTTGACATGAATGACTCCAGCGGCACACTTTACAGCGAGGAATATAATTTGACCGGAACTCCCGGCGGCGGCTACGTTGGTTCCCTGGCCGAAAGTTCCGCCGGCATCGCCGCCGGAAGCGACGGCGGGGTTGCCAGCCTTTATTTAGACAACACCCTGGCCAGCACCATGGGCGCCTCGGGAACCGCCATCAGCGGCGCAACCGCCGGCACCAATACGACCACGGGACTTGAAATGGTTATTCCGCTATCAGCGATTGGGTATGTCAACGGCACGCCGGTCAGCGTTGTCGCCTGCATCAGCGGCGGTGGCGATGGCTACCTCTCAAATCAATTCCTGCCGGGACTGGCGGTCGGAACAGGCAATTTAGGAGGCGACACCTTCAACCTTGGCTCCGAACCCACTCCCACCAACTCCGTCACCTTTACGCTGGACATGAGCGAAGAAGTCGAGATCGGCAATTTCATCAATAATGAAGCCACCAATTCCATCGCGGTCGGCGGCATCAACGGCGACTGGGGCACAGATCATCAACTGACTAATTATACTCTGTTGTATCCCGACGACAGCAATCCGGGCCTGAAGACCAACTGGTACATCGGTACCTTCCCGTTGGCTGCTTTTCTGCCCACGACCCTGAGCTGGAAATTCCGCGTCAACAATCTGGACGGCGGTTACGAACAACCCGCCTCCACAGCGGGTGGCAACCGCAACACAGTCATCACCCAGCCCAATACTGTGCTCCCGGTGATCTCTTATGATGACCTCGGTTTGGGCGACCTGGTAATTTCCAACAGTATTCTCGTGAACTTTTCCATCTATTGCACAAACGGGACGTTGGATGACAACGGCTACGCATTTGAAAAAGGCAGCGACCAGATTTTCGTCAACGGGGCCTGGCTTGGTTGGCCCGCATGGGGGCCGGGCAATTTCCCGCCCTCACAGCAAATGGTGGAAGTGGGCACCTCCGATGTTTACACCAATTCCTTCTCCATCCCCCGGGGAACGTCAATTCATATGGTGTACAAATACAGCTTTAACGGCGAGGACGACGAAAATGGCACTGATACGAACCACGTTCGTGAAATCCGTTCCTACGGGCCAACGTATAGCTTCCCGCAGGACGTTTGGTCCTGGACCGTTCTGCAGCCCAACAACGGCAACCCATACCCGCTTGCCGGCCTTGCTGTCACAAATATCGTCGAGCCTGACTTCGGATACCTCGCCATCGGCCAGCCGTCCGGCGGAAACTTTCCCATCTCCTGGCTTGGCAGACCGGCGGTTGTCCTGCAAAATTCGTCCAATGTTATGAGCGGCGCGTGGAATACCCTCGGCGGGACCGACGCCACGCAGGCCACTAATTGGCCCGGCAACGCGCCGGCTCAGTTCTTCCGTCTGCTCAAAGAATAGCGGACGGGGACGAAGACGCTTGGACCATCATGAAAATGCGTGCTCAAAAGGCGGCGCCCGGCGCATTCACATTGATCGAGTTGCTCGTCGTCATTGCCATCATCGCCATCCTTGCCGCCATCCTCCTGCCCGTGCTCAACGAGGCCGAGCAGCGCGCCCAGGAAACCTATTGCATGAACAACAATCGGCAAATGGGCATCGCCTGGTTGATGTATATCAACGACAACAATGATTCTCTGCCCGACAATTGCGACAAGAATTCGGCGGTTCCCAACAGCCAAAAAACTCAGAACTGGATTTGTCCCGCCGTCGGCAACATGCTCCCGGTGCTGGACTGGGGCGCGAACGGAAGCGATTTCAACACGACCAATTTGATCTACGACCAGGAGTTCATGGGAGAGCATTCCGTCGCGCAGCTTGGACCTTACGTCGCCAAACAAATCAAAATCTTCGTTTGCCCGTCCGACCACTATCTTTCGCCGGCGCAGAATTCGCCCATCGGTCGAATGTTCCAGACTCAATACGGCATCTCAACCCGCATCCGCAGTTGCGCCATGGACGGCGCCATGGGCGGCGGTTCAAAGTATTATCAGGGAGTTTGGGGATCATATTACGATGTATTAAAAATGTCCTACATGCACTGGCCCGGGCCGGCCGATTGCTGGGTGGTCACCGATGAACATCCTGACGCCAATGACGATTGCGCCCTCTACGTCAACCCCGCCGATGTCAGTCCCACCCAGACCGGGTATGACGGCAAGATCACGGAACTGCCAGGAAGCATGCACGGCAAAGGCGCGGGAATATTTTTTGCCGACGGCCATTCCGAAATACACGTCTGGAAAGGCGGCGTGGACACGATCCCGGTTAGATTCGCGTCAGGTTACTCTGACGCTCAAGGTGTCAGTGTGAGCGGCGACCCCGGAGCCCAATACGATCTCAGTTGGTGGGCCGCCCATACCCCGGCTCACTAACCGGGAACCCGGGGCGCGCCTCGCGTGCCCGGAGCGCGCCTTCGCGCGACGAGTCTCCATGCGCCCGCGCCCGCTCACCCGCGAAATTTCGAGCCTCGAATTTCCAACGTTTCAACGTTCAATCATTTGGGCAACGAATCACGAAACTGTTTGGGCGACTTTCCTGTGGCTTGTTTGAAAGCCACACAAAAACTATTGGCGCTTTGGTAGCCGCACATGTTGGCCAGAACTTCCAGTTTATGATTGGAATCCGCCAGCAGCCGTTTGGCGCGCTCGATGCGAACGCGCTGAAGTTCCTGGCCGGGTGTGCGGCCGACGTTTTCAAGGAATGCCTTGTGCAATCCCCGGCGTGACATGGCCGCCACACCCACCAGGTCTTTGACGCTGATAGGCTGGCTGGCGTGCTCCCAAATAAAGCGCAGGCTGTTGGCAACGCCCTTGTGCTTGACCGCCAGCAGGTCGCTGCTCTTGCGCGTGATGATGCCAACCGCCGGCACCCGGATCGGTTTTGCCGGCGGCGATTTGCCGTTCATTAAATCCTCTAGAACGGCCGCGCCGGTGTAGCCCAGCATCTCCAGGTTCGTATCCACGCTTGACACCGGCGTATGGATGGCGTCGGGCGCGAGCAAATAATTTTCCGCCCCCACAATGGCGACCTGCTCGGGCACATTGAGCCTGGCGGTTTCACACGATTCAAGGACTTCGAGGGCCTGCTCGTCGTTGGCGGCGAATACCGCCAGCGGGCTTGGGCTGGCCTTCAATTGGTTCATGAGCCATCGCCGCTTTCGTTTCCATTGCTCGCGGTCATCGCGATAATCAGGCGAACGATGCCAGCGCAGCCGCGCGCATTCGTGCCCCGACCGCTTGAGGGCTTCCACGAAACCTTCACCCCGCTCCTCGTACGACCAATTGTCGGTGTCACTATAAAACATGAAATGATCAAAACCGCGCGATAAAAAGTGCTCGGCGACCAGTTGCGCCGCGTGCGCATGGTCCTCCAGGACCCGGGCAAATGGAAGGTGCGTGCGACGGCAACTGAAATCCACCGTGGGTTTTTTGGCATCCACCACAAATTCCGCCAGGTCGTCGCCCGCCCCCAGCCAGGCCAAAATCCCATCGCCTTCCCATCCCCAGGGGATCACTTTTTCGCGCGTGAGATTGGCCGAGAGGTGCCAGTGATGTTCCTGGGCAAATTTCTCGATGCCCCGATGCAAACGGTAATCATACCAGCCCAGCGCAACGAGGACCCGTCTTTGGATTTTCGGCATTGCCTAAACGATGGAGAAATGAAGTGAGATTTTCAATGTTTTTGGCGCTTAGGCCAACGGCCTTATCCATTGTAGCCGGGGGCAACGCCGTCGGAACAGCGTCGTATTTATTCCGCGCCCTGTAAGGGACATGAACATGATCCGCGACGCCGCCAACGTAATATTATTGCATTCGAGATTTGAGCGCCAAATGACGACCTGTCCGGCAAAGCTTCGGAGCGAAGACGGAAGCCCTTGCCCAAAGAGATCGAGCAAACACGACCGGGCCAACGGCATGGTTACGGCTAAAATGGAGTCGCCCTGTCAGCGCGCGATACGTCGAAGGACAAAGGCATCAACCGCTTCAACGTTTCACACTTCAACGCCTCCGCTCACGGATAAACCAGGCGATAAAACACGTCGCCGTTGCCCGGACCAAATGGGAAGTTGGTCGAATCCACGTTTTCAGAATTGGGCACGGTGACCCAATTGGTGCCGATGCCAGTGGTCAGCGAATTGGTTTGCATTTGCAGGTACCATCCCAAATGGTTGGTGGGCCACGAGAGGTTGATCTTCCCGCCGGAGACACTGAAGGTAATGTTGGTCGGATTGGTGGCAACGCCTTGCACAACGCTCAACACGCCGTTCGTCGGATTGAAACTCCATGCCAAGCCCGGTCCGGGACTGCCGGCGATGGTGGCAAAATTCCCTGAAGGCATCGCCGCGCTGAATATCGTAAAGCTATTGCCCACGGACAAGGCTCCGGCAACATTGGTGACGGCCAGAGTGCCATTGTAGGCGGCGCTCGTCACGCCGGTGATGATATCCTGCGTTCCGGCCGTTTTATTGATCAGAATTTCGCACTTGCCGCTGGATTGGAAGGTCACCGTATTATCAATGGCAAGTGTGCCGATGCCTGGAATCCCCGGAGTCGTCTCCGTGCCAGCCGTGAGTGTGCCGCCGTTTTGGATGGTGACCGGCCCGGAAATAGTGCCCGTGCCGCCAAGGACCGCGTTTGTTGTCACGACAACCGGGCCGGGGCCAACTTGTCCATTGACCAACATTGTGCCGCCGCTATTTGTGGTGGACCCGCCCCACGCTTCCGTGGCGTTGAAGAGCGTAATGCCGCTGCCGGTCAGGTCGAAGTTGTAGTTCGACCCTCCGTCGCTGATTGCCCCGCTCAATATCGTGAGAGCCGTATTGGTGACTTGCAAAGTTCGCGTCGGGTAATCAGTCATCGCTGAGTGGTCGTTGCCATAGAAAGTGAACGGCCCGGTCAACGTAAGATTATTTGTGCCGCCAATATCCAATGTCAGGTTATTGGTTCCGCTTTGATATTGAATCGGGTTGCCAATGGTAATGTTGTTATTCGTGTCCGCAAACATATATCCGTTGGCAACCGTGGAGGTGGTGGAATCGGGTTGCAGAAGGATTGGGCCGGTACCGGCCGGCCCGGCAGTCGGGACCCCTGCGGGGCCAGTGGAGCTGACGCCCAGGCCGATGGCGCCTTGGGCCGGGTACGTCCCGCCGGAATATGTATTGAGGCCGTTCAGGTAACTGATCGTGCCTTTCTGCATGAATCCGCCGGGGCCGGAGATGATGCCGTTATAGGTTTGGCTGCCGCTGGATTGATACGATGCGAAAACAATGTTTGGATCGCTTAGGTCAAGGTTGCCATCATAGACGGTATCGTTGCCATAAGCGCGGAAGCGAATCTGGTTCGTGTCCGGGTTGCTGGGACCCGGGCTAAACGTCAGTGTCTTGCCGGGAGTACCGGACAGATTGCCCAATAATACGACGCCGAAACTGCTGTCGGCGTCGGCCAATATCGTGAAGTTGTCCGCCACCACGAGATCGCTGGCGATCCCAACGTTTCCCGAGCCAGCCGGGACAACTTCCATTTGCCCTCCCGCCATGCCGAACGTTATTGGGCCGGTACCCATGCCTTGATAAGTTTCCAGGAGAACGTAGGCGGCGGTATTGCTAATTAGCGTGCCGCCAGTATAAGTATTGGCACTATTAAACGTCAGACGGCCTGACCCAATGTAATCCAAAGCAGCCGGCCCGGCGATACTGCCGGGGCCGTTAATCGCCCAACCGGATGACGTGGCATCCACCGTAATTGACGAGGGACTGGTATAGGGTTCAACCACGTCTATGTCTCCGCCAAACCCGGTGTCATTAATTATCACCGGATCCCCGAAATTAAAGACGGATGGATTTCCGTTTGTGTCCTCCCAATTGGCTGTCGTATTCATATCCCAGTTATTGTTTGGAAATTGGTTATCCGTCCAAATCAAATTGGTCGAAGTTATCAGCGTGAGCGTGTTTGTATCCGTATCAATGCTGAAATTGCCGGCGCCGGAAACGACGCAATAATAGCCGTCGGACGGCCCGGTAAATTGGTCGGCTGTTCCGGCCGGCGAAATGACGAGGCTGTCGCTGGTCGCGCCCGAGATATTACCGCCATCTGATAGTTTAGCCTGGTTGCGATACCACTGGTAGGTCACGTTATCTCCGACCGCGGTGACAAAGAAAGCGCATGAACCGTTGGTGGTGACGACTGTGGGTACGGGTTCCTGGGTTATGGTGGGAGGACCGGTCGGTATGGTGCTCTGCCCGGTAATCAAAATCGAGGAGATGTCCATCTCAGGCTGCGCTTCCGTCGGGTTGCTGCCGGAAGCCCGAAGACCAACCCCCAGGCCGTCAAAGGACGAGGTCAAAAAGGTCGAGGCTGAACTGGAAGCGTTTGTGGTGACCTGCGACCATACTAATGTTCCTGCGGTGCTGTCACCCTGGTAAAGGGCATTGCTAATCGTCTCTACTGTGTCTCCGGTCAAAGTAATCCTCAAATCAATTGTATAGGGCACGGTCGTTAAAATCGCCGTTGACACCGGGGCCGTCGTGCCGCCGGTATTTGGAATCGCCGCGCCCGCGGGGTTATCAAAACAGCCGCCACCCGCATTGTTACCCAACAAATCCTGGTTGGCCGAGTCCGGCAAGTTTCCGGTTTGCTGTGGACGAGTGATGAATTTTGAATTGGCGTTGGCCAGTAATTGCCCGACATATCCTTGCCAAAGCGCGCAATTACCCGAGGCATAGGGACTGCCTGACGAAGTGCTCAGACCGGCATTGGCAAGCGCTCCACCGGAAACTGGCGGAACATTTGCCAGGCCAGGCGTGGACGATGAATTAAACAGGCCGAGCCACAGCGCCGAACTGGTTGAAGCGCTCGGCCCCAGGACCGTTCCCGTAGTATTGGTAAAGACAATGGCGATGTCTATATAATCTCCAGGAACGTTCAACTCCACCGGGTTGGTGGTGAATAATGCCTGAGCTTCAAAAAATCCCGAACTGGTCGCTGACGACAATGACAATCGCAGGTCGTTGGGTTCTATAAAGGAATCGGCGATGGCGTTCTTGGTAGAGGCAACGTCATAGCTGGTAAATGAAGCCGCGGGCGTGCCGCCGGGAACACTCGCCTCATTGGTCGTGCTGCCGTTGCTGAAATTGTCGAAAAAAAACGTGGTTTGGGCCTGGCATATCCAAATTGGCGTAATCGTTGCGAGCAGAGAAAATAAAAGCCGAAAGTGGGGGATTTTTTTCATGGTAACTAATGGTTAAGGTTACGTTTACGGCAGATTTTGCGAAAGTACGTCTTTCAGCCAAAGTACTCTGCCTCTGTGCCTATGGTTTTGTCAATACTTCATTGCTGATAACCGTCAAAGATGATGCGGAAAGCCGGCGTGGAGCTGACGTACGACGTCTCGCCCGGGCCTCCACTTATAAACGGATCCCACAAAAGAGGGTCGAACGGCGCATCAGAGCCTTTTGTATTATTTCCCCTGATCGTCTCAAAGCGGACATGGCCATCGGGAAAAACCGCATTCACCCCATACGGCTGGCCATGATGCTGGTGATTAATTAAGTTCCAGGTCTTCAATGAATCAACAGCCAAAGCAAGATTCTGGTTTACATCGGTAACCCTCAACGGAGCCGGCTCAGTCGGCGAATTTGGCGTTGTCCCGCCTGGGGGATTTGGCGGATTGAACGTTACCGTTTCAAATTTGAGGGCCGGAAGATTCAAAGTCCCCCTGCTTGTCGAAACCGGTTGCGTAAGTTTAGCCTGAGGATAATAATCGTAGCCGGTACGAATAAAATCAGGATTGCTATTATTGTGATCGGCTAGGCCCTGCGATGTCGTTGAGGGCCATGGATAACCAGGGGCATTGTAATAGTCAAATGTGTACATTTGAAACTGGGGATCCGACAGGACGGCGGAGCAATAGAAAACCTTGGGATTTTTAATAATACCCGTGAAATATAGTTGGCCAAGACCAACAGGTCCTATTGCGATTTGCGAGCCGGGACTGGACGTTGACGTTGTACGGCATGCCAGGCTCGTCTGGTAGCCATTTTCGGTGGTGCCGGGCAAATTGATTATCGGCAGATAATCGGCGTTGTCGTTGGAGTAAACGCTGCAGCCAACACCCACCTGCCTCATATTGTTTGCGCAAGAAACGCGCAGCGCGGCGTCTTTCGCATTGTTAAGAACCGGCATCAGAAGTGCCGCCAGAATCGCGATAATCGCAATGACCACTAGAAGTTCGATTAGTGTAAAGCCGCCGCGGGCCTGTCGGAGCGAGCATTGCATAATTGCGCCATTTCTCACGTTATATTCGGGCTTGATGTCATAAACTTTACCATCCATTTGCAGTTTTTGACAATTGGCTTCATTTGCAAATGCAATTGAAAAAAGTGCACTGAATGCAAATCCCGTTCAAAAAACGCGACCCGGCAATCTCCAGTAGCGTCCCTACTTTACGCGACAAGCCTTGGCACAAATTCTTCTGTATATTCAATGACTGTCTATGCGAAAGTATCCCTTTTCGTTCGTGTTCGGCTGCCGATGGCTTCGCGGGTTGGCGGCCGCTTTCATGTTTCCCCTGGCGTTGCAGGCCGACCAAATCATTTATGACGATGTCCTGGAAAACGGGTGGCAAAACTGGGGCTGGACGGAACTCAATTACGCCAACACGTCGCCAGTCCATTCCGGCGGCGATTCCATCAGCGTCACCATGACCAATGCATGGGATGGAATCCAAATTTGGCATTCGGACCAGGACTCGACACCGTATTCGACATTGAACTTCTGGCTCGATGGAGGTCCCGGCGGTGGCCAAAAACTGCAGGTGTATGGATTGCTCGATGAAAATGGCTCTCAAAATTACGCCACCAGTCCTCGTTATACGCTTTCGCCCTTGCCGACAAATGGCTGGCAACTTTATAGCGTGCCGCTCTCGCAGTTAGACGTCGCAGACCAGCCCAATTTCACCGGGTTCGTGATCCAGGATGCGCTCGGACAGACTCAGCCGCCGTTTTATGTGGATGATATTTCTCTGATTTCCGCGACCAATGGCACGGGCAGCGCCGGCACGAACGCCGCCGTGACCGTGCAAATCAACGCGCTGGCCGATCGCCATGCCATTAGCCCGCTCATCTATGGCGTCGCCTTCGCCGATTCCAACCAGCTTTCTGACTTGAATTTCACCATGAATCGAATGGGCGGAAATAACGAGACACGTGACAACTGGCAAATTAACGCGCATAACCTCGACGCCGATTGGTATTTCGAAAACTATCCCGACTCCGGCAGCGCCACGCCCGGCAATACCGTGGATGCATTTGTGGGCAACAGCAAAAACGGCGGCGCGCAACCGATGATTACTATTTCCATGATTGGCTGGATGCCCGACCTGGGGCCCGGACGCGGCATTTTATACAGCTATTCCACAAACAAATACGGCCCGCAAACGTCCACTGATCCCTATTTGCCCGCCGCCGGCAATGGCATCAGCAGCACCAATAAGGACGAGCCGATTACCTGGAACAACCCTCACGACGCCAATTTCCCCACCAACGCCAGTTTCGAACAGGGCCTTGTGCGGCATCTGATGCAGAAATGGGGCGACTCCACCAACGGCGGCGTGGGCTATTACATTATGGACAATGAGCATAGTATTTGGTTCCAGACGCATCAGGACATCCATCCCATTGGCCCGACCATGGACGAAATCTGGACCGATATGGTCACGTACGCCAGCATGGTCAAATCCAACGATCCCAATGCCCTGGTGCTGGGTCCGGAGGAATGGGGTTGGAGCGGCTACCTATATAGTGGCTATGACCAACAGTGGTCCGGTCAGCACGGCGATTACAATCCCAATGATTATCCCGACCGCGCGGCCAACGGCGGCTGGGATTATTGCCCGTGGCTGCTGCGCCAGTTCCAGCAATACGACAACACTCATCATCAGCGCCTTTTGGATTATTTTACCCTGCACTGTTACCCGCAGGAAAATAATGTGGGCGGCAGCGCGGTGGATCCAGCCACCGAACTCCTGCGCAACCAATCCACGCGCATTTTCTGGGACACCAATTACGTGGACCCCAGTTGGATCAACCATGTCATCGCCCTGATTCCACTCATGAAAACCTGGGTGGCGACCAATTATCCCGGCACAAAAATCGGCGTCACTGAATATAACTGGGGCGCTGAAGCGTACATGAACGGCGCCACAGCGCAGGCGGATATTCTGGGCATTTTTGGAAGAGAGGGTCTCGATTTGGCGACTCGCTGGGAAACGCCCGCCAGCAACACCCCGGCGTACCTGGCGATGAAGATGTACCGGAATTATGACGGGAATAAATCCACATTCGGCGAGAACAGCATCCAGGCCACCGTGCCTGATCCGGACGAACTCGACGCCTTTGCCGCCATGCGGAGCAGCGCTGGAGCTTTGACCGTGATGGTCATTAACAAGGATATTACCAATGCAATTCCGGTAACACTGGGCATTTCCAATTTGACGGTCACCGGTTCAGCGCAGGTCTGGCAATTGGCCGCCGGCACGCTCAGCCAGCTTGCCAATATTCCGGTCACAAACGGGAGTTTAAGCGCGACCGTGCCTTCCCAAAGCATTACACTGTTCGTGGCGCCGTCGGTCACTTCCTTCCACATCCAGGCGCCAGCCAGCCATCCGACCGGCCAATTGTTGCTCTGGCTCTATGGCCAGCAGGCTCAAAGTTACGTGCTTCAGTCATCCATAAACCTGAAAACATGGCTGCCCCTCAGCACCAACGTCCTTTCCAGCAATTCGATCAGCTTCCTGCTTCCCATGACCAACTCCACGAGCATGTTTTACCGGGCCGCTCTGGACACGGGAAAATAGCGTGGCACACGCGCCGCGCGTGTCCGAGGACGCGCCAACGCGTCCGGATCCGCACGACGGGTCGCGCGCAGCGCTCTCTCTCGCTCGATCGGGACGAGGCGCGCACGCTACCCGCGCATCATCAATCCCGCAAAAAATCCGTCACGTGTTGCAAAAATTCCTGCGGCGCGTCTGCATGGACCCAATGCCCCGCCGCGGCAATTGTCTCGATCCTTGCCTGCGGAAAAAGTTCCCGAATGCGCGGCAATCCGTTTTCAGCAACGTAATGCGATTTTCCGCCGCGCAGGAAAAGGGCGGGTCCTGGAAACTGAAACCGCGAAGTAATCGCCCCGCAAATGTTCGAATAGCTTTTGAAAAGAATGTCCAACGGAATCCTCCATTCAAATTGCGAAGGGGCCGACGAGGTTGCCGGTCGCGCCGACCTGAGATTTTTGAGCAAAAACCGGCGCACGACCAAATCGGGTATGTCCGGCGCAAGCGCCTCCTCCATTTGCCGCCGTGACTGGAATTGCCTTAGGTCCAACGCCAGCAACGATTTGAAAATCTCCTGGTGATCGGGCGGATACGCCTGGGGCGTCATATCCACGACAACTAGTTTTTCTACGCGATCGGGGGAATCGAGGGCAAATTGCATGGCGGCTTTGCCGCCCATGGAATGGCCGACAAGGTTCGCCCGATTCAACTGTTGCGTTTTAAAAAACTCCGAAAGATCGGCGGCCATGACGGAGTAATTCATTTCGCTGTTGTGGGGCGAGGATCCGTGGTTGCGCAAGTCCACGAGGAAGATACGAAACGCACCGGCCAGCCTGGGCGCCACGCCAAGCCAGTTGTCGAGGGAACCAAACAGGCCGTGCAGCATGACCAGCGGGCGGCCCTGACCCATTTGCTTGAAATGAAGCTGCATGCGTTGAATTGACGGCTCGCTCGCGCGCGCCTCGCCCAACCAGACCCGGACACGGACACGTGGGCGCGCCCGCTCCCGCTCGATACTATTTCAGCCCGAGCAGATAGCCGAAGCGCGAGCGAAACTCAGCCGGCTGCAAGGAAACCACGCCCGCCAGTTTGCCCAGTTTTCTTTCGTCCTCGAAATCGTCGCGCTCAAGCCGGATCATGTACGCGCACGCGCATTCGTAGGCTTCGCCGGCCACGTTGACTTTGCGGTTTTGCATGCGGCCGGTTTTAGGATCAAGCATTTGCTCAAACGGCAGCGGAATCATTTTGCCGTTCACGAAGCTGATGATCGCGCCAAACTTTTCTGAATCGGGCGAAAGAAGGAATTTGACGGCGCCGTAACCGAGATCGCGCGTGTACTCGGCATCGAACGGGATGGGATCGGCGCAACGGAGTTCGTAGCCGAGGTCTTTGTCAATGAAAGTCATTTTAATGCTCAGCTTCTCCAGCCGCGCGGTCAAAAGCTCTTTCATGAGGCGTCCAAATTCGATTTCACCGAGGCGCAGGTGGCCGTGATCGTCGCGGAGCACTTTGCCGAAGCGCTCGAGTTGGCCGCCGGGAACCGCTTTAATCAGGCCCTGTTCGCCCATGGATTCAATCAAGCCTTCAGCCAGGACAACGACGCCGTAATGGAGACCCTCCGCCCGCCGCTTGATGATGGAGCCAATGATAATGTCGCACACCTCGTCCACCGTAACCTGGCGGCTTTGAAATTCCTCCGGAATGACGCAAAGCGTGGCGGCGGCGGCCTTGGCGATGCCCAGCGCCAGGTGGCCCGCGGCGCGGCCCATGCTGATGATGATGTACCAGCGAGAAGTGGTGCGAGCGTCTTCGGCCAGATTTCGCACGATTTGGACGCCGTATTGACGCGCTGTTTCAAATCCAAACGTGGGCGTGGCGCCCGGGAGCGGCAAATCATTGTCAATGGTTTTGGGCACGTGAGCCACGCGAATTTTGCCGTTGCTGCGGCGGGCAACATGGCTGGCCGAAAACCCCGTATCGTCCCCGCCGACGGTAACCAGAGCCGTAATGCCCATTTGCTCGAAAATCCGGAAGAGATTCTTCATGGACTCCTCGGACTTGGTTGGATTCGTGCGGGAGGTGCCGAGAATGGAGCCGCCGCGCAGGGCGATCCCGGTGACGTCCCGGATGGCCAGCGGCTTGCTTTGCAGCGCTTCGCCTTGGGCCAGCCATTTAAAGCCGTCACGAAAACCAATGACTTCGAATCCGTTGTTGATGCCTTCGATGGTGGCCGCCGCGATAACCCCATTAATGCCAGGCGCGGGACCGCCTCCGACCAAAATTCCCATTCTACCTCTGCTCATGTGATGATTTGTAAAATTTAAGGACTACGGGCGCATAGGATATGAGAATGGCGGCCCGTTTCAAGACGTTTTCGCGGCAATGCAATGTCATCGTAATCGTCAGTGTTTACGATTGCCATTCGCCCCGTAACGGTGGCGTGTTGGATTCCAGCGATTAGATCACGCGTGCGCGCCCTTTGGCTGAATGCCGGTCACTGTCTTTGCCACCGCGGATGCCCTGAATGCGAAACAGCAACCGCAAATGCCCAGGTCAATTCCATGAGAGGTTTTCGGGCATTTGCGAGAGCAATTTATTGCGCCAGCCCCCTTTGGCGTGCAGGATTTTTTGCCACAATTCGTCGGAAGGCGTTTCAAAAACGAGTTCGAGGGACGCGGGAAAGGTGAGCCAGGATTTGCGCGTCATTTCATCCTCGAGCTGCCCGGGCGACCATCCGGCGTAACCGGCAAACATTTTGACTTTTTTACCCGTGGAAAACGATTCACCAATCTCCATCAAATCGTCCAGGGAGTGACCCATGTTGAGATTGGGAAAGACGTTGGCGTCCGGAATGAAGTTATCCGAGTGCAAAAAACTCAATGCGCCGGGTTGGACGGGACCGCCCAAATAAAGCTGGCTATCTTTAAGAATCTCCGGCAGGTCGGCAACAATGACATCGCCCACTTTACTGCCCGTCGCCCGGTTCAGGACCAGGCCAAAGGCGCCATCGGTATCATGCTGGCAAACCAGGATGACCGTCCGCTGGAAAAACGAGCCGGTTAATTGTCCGCTGTCCAGCAGTAACTGGCCTTTCAAATAGTTCGGCTTTAATGTTTCCGGCATAGACCCTATCTCAATCTTGCCCAAGACCGCCCTTTTGGCAACTGTGGGCGCCTCTTTTTTTGGGCCTTTTTACGTCGCTTTTGGGCCATGCGCGGATGCGCATGCTGAAATGGCGCCTGTCGTACGCCTTCCTCATTGCCTCGTAATCGGTGGCGGGCCAGGCAGCAGCGGAACCTTGGCTGTTTATCTCATGAATAACTCGTTGTTATGGGGTTCGGCACGCCATAGCCTGACTTGCAGTTCTTAATTCGACGGAAGTTTCAATTGTTCTTCCTGCGCTGTATCCAAATTGAGAATTTCCACCCCGGTTTTGGTGATGCTCAGGCAGCGAACGGCAACGTGAGTCGGGCCGAGGGGAACTTCCAGTTCGTCGCCGGAAAAAAATGAGCGCCCATTAATGATCGCTGAAGGCATGTTGCCCCACAGAATGCCCTGAAGCTCAAGGTGTGAAGGCTCAGGCGGCGGAAGCGAACCCGCATCTCTCCGGGCATCGAATCCGGCCACCGCCGCGGATACGGGCATTTTGATGTCCCGGACTTCGTCCAAATGCCCTTCCACAAGCCGGCTTGTCACCCCGTACTGCATCCAATCCAGGATTTCGTCAAAGCCATATTGTTGTTCGGCGGCGACAAACAATTCAACCTGGCCTCGCGTGTAGGCATTTTCCAAAACCCGTCTTTTTTCACCTTGTTCGCCCATCGCATCCATCAGCAAATATCCCATCATCTCGCAAAAGCCTTCCTCGGCGTCCCGGTCAATGCGGGCGTGACGTTCGGTTGAAACATTTTCGCCCACCCACGCGTGGGACAATTCGTGCGCGCACACTTCTTCCAGTTGTGAGAGCGGCTGTCCGGTCAGAAGAGAAATTTCATAACGCCTCACGCCATTGGTCGAGATGGGCTCAGTCACACCCAGAACGTCCGGGCTTTCGAAAGAATTGCCGGCCAAATGAAACATCGAATCCACGTCCACGCGATCAATGACCGAAACATCCACGTTCGTGGGAAAGGAGGTGAAGCGGGCGAAAAGATGATCCA
>JBOHXA010000237.1:0-3710 GCA_050737335.1 Limisphaerales bacterium
CTTCCGGCGCCGTTCCATCAGATGGCCGATACCTATGCGAAATTGCGCCGTGAACGCCTCGAACACTTTTCCCGAATTAAACTGGAATCGGCCCGCGAAATCGCTCTCTTCTTGTTTCCGTTGGCCATCAGTTGGATGTTGCTCGCCGGCCTCGCCAGCCCATCGCTGTGGAGAAACGGCTTATGGCTGGTCTGCCTGCTAACCGTGGTGATGCGGGTATTTCCGTTGCTGCTTTCGTGGTCTTCACGATTTCCACATTATAGCGCCATTTGGATTTTTCCGTTGGCGGTCCTGGCCGCCTTCGGTTTGGAATCACTTCTGTCGCAATCCAGGACGCGGCGGCTGGCCGAGTTTCTCTCCATTGCCACCATCACCTGGCTGGCCGCCCTTTATCTGGAGAGCTTTGACACAAATCTGCGTTTGAACTGGAAAACCTGGACGATCTATTCCCAACCCCAGATGCTGGCTAGAAACGCCGTGACCCAATATCTGGAAAAGAATTCGGACAAAAATTTGGTCTTTGTCGCCTATGGCCACAATCATTGGGAGGGTTTCGAGTGGGTTTACAACGGCCCCGAAATTGACGCGCAGAGAATTGTTTGGGCGCACGATTTGGGACAGCCGGAGGATCGCCGACTGAGGAGTTATTATACGAACAGGGACGTCTGGCTGGTGAGCATGCCCACCGATCAAAAAATTACCCTGGCCCATTGGAACCCATCGAGGCAACAGTTTGAGTTCGCCAAAACGTTCGATTAATGAGACGGAATTTGCCTGAAATTTTTCGCGCATTGAACCCTTGAAACACCCATGCCATCGGAAAGCCGCGCTTCTTAATTTTTCTTTCCTTTGGCATAGCTTCTGCTTAATGTCTGGCGGAAATTTACCAGGATTCACCCACTATGAAACAGTCTTTGCCTGATTCGGCCGGATCAACGGCTGCAATCGGGGACCATTTGCCGGACGCGGGGCGGGACGAACAAACTCACCGACCCGGGCCGCAGGGCATGTCTTTCGTCGGGGCGCAACCGGAACGCCGCGGCTGGGGGTTCGGAATGCTGTTTGCCGCCGTTTTGCTGGCCTATGTCGGAATCGGTTCACTTTCCATTGGCGCGCCGTTTTTCCCATTGGATGACCGAGGCGAACTCGACTTGGTCCGTGTCAGTTCGTGGTCGTCCTTGCTGGGGACCGACCTGTTCCATTTTTTTCGCCCGGTTAAAAATGTGCTGTTTGCCGCCTACAACTGGCTTTTCTTTCACGGCGGAATGGTCCCGGTGCGGACTTTGGCCATTCTTATCGGTCTGTTCAGCGCCTTGGCGGTCTTCAAATTGTGCTGCCGTGTTTTGGCGAGCCGTGAATGGGCCTTGGGGGCGACCGCCATTTGGTTATTGTCGCCCACGCTGGTCGCCAGCACGGCGTGGTTAAGCGCTTCGAATATCCTATTGATGACCGGTTTTGCCGCCATGGCGTTAATTTGTCACGACTCTGCCAGTCAATCCGAAGAACCAGCTTCCCGAAACGCGCGCAAATCCGACTGGCTTTGGACTGCGTCCGCGCTGCTATGGCTGATTCTATCCCTGGCCTCCTATGAGGGTGCGGTCAGTCTCATTCCGTTGTTCGTTGCCATGGATTGGTATCTCCGCCCGCAGAGGCTGTGCCGCCGTTCGGCGTGGCGAAAATATCTGCTTTACGGGTTGGCGCTGGTATTTTATTTGATCTTGCGCCACCATGCGCAGTCTGCCAAAGCCATCCTGGGAGATTTTTCGCACGTGTCGCGGCTGGAAGCCTCGGTCTCATCCGGCTATTTCACGGTTTTACATTTCGGCATTTGGATTTGGCCTTTCAATCGAATGGCGGTAACCGACAGTTATTATTGGGGGCAGGTATCAAATTTGGGCCTGACACTTTATGCGGCTATCGTTCTGGGAGCGGCGTTATTTTCGGTTCTTTTGCGACCCCGACATCCACAGATTGCGTTAGGGATCGCATGGTCCCTGCTGGCGTTCGCGCCAATGAGCAACATTCTGGGATTCCGAAATGGCCCATTTTCCGATCCCTATATCACTTTGGCAAGCGTTGGCACCGCCATCGCATTTATCGGAATCATTCGAGCGTTATGGCTGTCGCGAATGACTGGATCCACTCGAACCGCGGCCCTGGCGACCATCGCGCTCTTAATCGCCTCGCGCACCGCCGCAGTTTCCGAGGCAGCGGTTCGATCTTATGCATGGAATGATCCGTTCGACGTATATGAACGCAACCTGCGGACGTTTCCACAATCCTTTGATACCATGATTGAACTGGCCAAGCTTTACGAAGCTCGCGGTGATCTTAACAAAGCGGAAGAACTGGCGGCGAAGGCCATCAGTATTGCGCCAGACCGTTTTGGTGCATACGCCGTTAAGGCCGTCGTCGCCGAACGGGAGGGAAAAATTCAAGACGCGATGAAGTGGTCGGCCATTTATCTCGGCTACCGGCCGTCGGATTCTTGGGGTCTCACGTTCCGGGGCGACATTTATGCGAATCATTTGGGGCAACCCGCGCGCGCCGAGGAACTTTATCGGGAGGCCATTGCCCAAAAGCCCTGGACCGAGGACTCGCTCCGGGCCGCTTATGAACTGGCTTATATGGAGGCGAAGCAGGGTCATCGCGCGGATGCCATATCTCTGTGGAAACAACTCCTGTTGTATCACCCGAATGACCGCGTGTTGCATTGGGACCTTTCCATTGCGTACGCGCAGGAAGGCGACCGAAAACAGGCCGCTTATCATCTTCGCCTCGCCCAGGGTATCGTCGGCCAACCTTCAATCGGACGAATTCCGCCGAGGAACTAATTCAGCCAACCCGTTTACTTCCGGAAATGCCGGCGGTAAAGGTCGAAAGCCCATGCCGTGCGGCCCGGGACATGCGCCAGAAATGATTCCGGGTTGGCCGCCAGGTCCCCAATCAATTTTAAATTGTTCTCGTAACCAATATATTCGCCGCGCATGTCGCGAATGAGGTCGTGCTCGTTGCGGGCCTGATACACCGAAGGCCGGTTATAAATGACCCTGTAACCCAGCGCCTGAACATAATAGCCCGGCCAGATGTCATCCATCCGGCCCACAAATGGAAACATAAAATAATCCTTCAGCAGTTCACCCCCAATGAAGGTGTTTTGAGAATCAAACGGTCCGGGTTTGTTCGACGCAAAAGGGAACGGCGCGGGGTCAAAAGTGCATTCGGGCGCGTGCGCAATACGACAAAAAGCATCAATGTCCGGGTCCCCATTCCAAAAATCGGCCTGCACGTCCACGTGGATGCGGCGCCGGCTTTTACGGGAATAATCCCGTTTGGGCAACAGTTGCAGCGGAAAACCACGGTGCCATAAGTGCGGATAGTTGGTCGCGCCAATCGGATCGAAGGCCGGCAAGTCCGTTTCATAATAATTGACTTCGATCTCTTTGCCCACCAATAGATTCTCGCCCCAGCCTGGCATCGGGATATTGTCATCGTCAACCAACGCCACCATGTCCGCCTTCATCTCCATTGCCCACAGAAAAGCAAAGTTCCGCCGCTGAATGCAATTCCACCCGATGGCCTCGGAAAGCGCCGGGTCATATTTCTCCTGCTCCTCGGGCGTGATGTAGATGCCGCGGTCCAGGTGATAGTCGCGCGGGGTCTTTTTGTCCCCGGCGACGACCAGTTCCCAGTCTTTCATGGCCTGGAAG
>JBOHXA010000238.1:0-2112 GCA_050737335.1 Limisphaerales bacterium
CCCATATTCGCCGCGCGCCGGAATCTTTAGTGCTCTCGTTTCCATCCTGTCCATCCTGTTCATCCTGTCAAATTTCAGGTTTCAGCCTGTTAAATTTCAGCTTTCCAGCGTTTCATCCTAAGGGGTGATACGAATCCGGCGCCGTCCGCCACAATATATCCGTCCCAAACCCGCCTTCCGGCTCGATCCTGAACTCGCCCGCCTGCTGGAACGCCTCGTTCTCCGTCAACTCTTTCAGCAACGCCGCTCCCTCCTGCTGCGCCAGCGCCGCCTTCCCGAACTGACGCTGTCGCAACAACAAATCCCCGCGCCCGAACGCCAGCAACGCCGGCTCCGAGTTCGTGATCGGCGTCGTGTCATACGCCCCCAAAATCGGGCATTTGCCCTTCCCCAAAACCCGCAAATTCACCGCCACAGTCGGCGCCTCGGTCAGCCGGATCCGTTGATGCAACCCCGCCACGTTGCACCCCGCCTTCACCGTCGCAAACGTCACCGCATTGGAAATCGTCGCCGTGCAGTTCGCAAACACCTGCGCCGTCACAGCCCCCGGGCTTGACTTCGGATAAAAATAAATATCCTCGCCCGTCACCGTCACCACCGTTGGAACATTTGCGCCCACAATTAGCGGGCTATCATCCGTGTTTAAAGCGTAACCCTCATCATTGGCCCCCAGGTCAATTGTGTATTGTCCCCCCGTCCGCGCCGCCAAACCGAAATAGCCGTTATGATCGCCCGAAGTGTATTCCGACCCCGCCGGCACCACGTTCGGATACTTTATGTAAAACTGGTTCCCTTGCGCCGTGAACTGCGCCGTCACCCCCGCCGCAATCGCAATCATTTGCGTCCCGTTGCTGATCTGCGCGCCTACTTCCGCCGCGCCCGGAATCACTTGATAAACCTGCCCGGCAACACAAGGCACAATCAGGCTCATCACCCCCGTGCTAACCGCGTAAGAAGGCGCAATCGTCATCTCCACCCAATCCAGAAGCGACACATCGCCCGTCGTCACCGGCTTGCTGAACGAGAAAAGTTGCAACGCCGTCCCGATCTGCCCGTTCGTCGCGCACATCCCGCTCGTGATCGTCACCCCATCCGGCGAATACGAATAATTACACGCCACAGCCGCTCCATCGCTCATCTCCGCCCCGCTCGCGTCCGCCGCCGCAAGCGGTTGCGCCGTAAGCCACTCCATCACCACCGGCTTAAGCACCTGGAACTCGTAAGGCGTCCCCTGGTAATCCAGCCAGTCCGTGTCCGACCGATAATAACTCTCCAGCGAAGCCGCCTCCAACGTGTTCGTGTTCAACCGCGCCGCAATCACCCGCTCGATTGCCGACGGCAACAGCAACACAGACCGCTCCGAAATCCAGTAAGAATCCGCCAGCGAAGTCGTATCATCCGGATTCAGCGTCAACGTCGCCTCCAGCAGCGAATCCCGCCACAACGCCGAATTCCAGATCATCTCCAGCCGCCGCTGCAAAAACATCTTCGCCGCCGCTACGTCATCCGTGTCCGTCATCCCGCACTGCGTGCAAATATGATTCGCCAAATCAGTTAACGTCATAAAATCGCCATCCATTCCATCGTGGCAGCGGACATGAGTCCGCTCTAATTCCGGTCTCTATCATCTTCCCGACTTCAGGAAAATGATACCCGCCTTCCAGCATCCCACTTCCGCAGCCTTCGTTTCCATCCACTCCCCATCCCGTTCATCCTGTCAAATTTCGGGTCTCAGGTCTCCGCTTTCAGCTTTCAGCTTTCAGCGTTTCAGCTTTTCATCCCGTAAATCCTGTTCATCCTGTCCAAACTTTCCGGTTCCAGCTTTCAGCTTTCAGCTTTCAGCGTTTCAGCTTTTAAAAAGTAAATCCCCCCTCAACCAAAAACGTCGGCGTCTGGTTAAACTTCCGCTTCAAATAAAACGGAAACGCAATCCCCGTCTCGGCAAACGTATTCACCGTCAACTTCTTCTTGATGCACAACCGCGGATCAATCTCCGCCGCGCTCTGGTTCCAGTCATACCCGCCCAGCACATCAAACGACAACGCCGTGTCATAATGCTGCACCAGGTCAAACCCGACCCCACCCTCCAGCGCGTTCACCGCGCTCCCGACC
>JBOHXA010000239.1:0-2639 GCA_050737335.1 Limisphaerales bacterium
TTTACCCGCCAGGCGTCGCCCAGCATCAACAACTGTTGAAACATCTTTTCGGGTATCATCCCGGGCATTTCATCCAATTCTTCCCTTGCAATCAATCTTTTTACCAATTACAAACGTCGAAGAAGCAGAATTCAAATCATTCAGCCTTGGGTTGCCGAGTGTCAGAGGCTACCCTGGGTAAAACGCATGAAAATCTCATCAACCCTGGGAGGGTTGTACCGAAAGTCATTCCCATTATTTTCCATGAATCAGCCCATCTTCCGTCTCTCGACATGTTCCGCTGTTTGCTCTGTAAAGACAAAATCGCCGTGGTTGTGTATCGCGCTCGCACTCGCCTTGATTTCCATCACCGCCTCCGCCAAACCCTCCGCCCCTGCCGGTCTCCTCGTCAATGGCGTTCACAATCCCCTGGCCATTGATCGTGATTCCACCCGTTTCACCTGGATGTCTCCGGATACCACTCGCGGTGAACGCCAGGCGGCTTATCGAATTATTCTGTTTCAAAATCCACTCGGCTCAGGGCCGGGAACTGTGGACTCGGCACGAATTTGGTGGGACAGCGGCAGGATAAATTCGGATCAATCAGCTTCAGTTCAATACACGGGCAAGGCATTGCCCGCCGCGACCCGGTTCTGGTGGAAGGTTCGCATTTGGGACCAAACCGGCAAGCCCGGTCCTTACAGCGCGCCGGCTTATTTTGACACGGGACTCAATAAATGGACGGCACGCTATATTTGGGACGGAACGACCAACCTGAACAACTTCGCCTATTTCCGAAAGGCATTTGTGGTTACGAATAAACCAGCGCTGGCGAAAGTGTACGTCACGGCGCACAACGATTACCTTTTGTATTTCAACGGACAACTTTTAGGCCGGGGGCCGGCCCGTTGTAATCCTTATCATTACGGGCAATACAATGCCTATGACATTACCCAACTCGTAAAACCCGGCGCGAACGTATTTGCGGCTATCGGGCATTGGTCAGGCAATTGGCATAATGCTGTTGGCATCAATGCCGAGCCGTCCTTTTTGCTGGAGGCACGGTTTGATTATCCAGATGGTTCATCTTCGACGGTTGGAACCGATGGCTCCTGGAAGGTGCTCGCCCACACTCCTTTTATCGAAACCAATCCAACGTATTTCGGCGCTGGATCGAACAATCGCGCGGCGATTCAATTTGATTCCCGCCGGGAACCCGTCGGGTGGCGGACGGTCGGGTTTGCCGACTCCAATTGGGCCTCGGCGACCGTGGTGGATCGTCCCGATTATCATTTGTTCGCGCAACTGGCGCCGCTGGAACGCGAACAGGCCGCACTCAAGCCGGTGAGTGTTATCAAAACAAACGACGCTTGGCGGGTGGATTTCGGACGGTGCATTGACGGTTGGCCTAAACTTACGATGCGTGAAAATCGTTCGGGAGATAAGGTTCGCGTTGAATACTTTCAAATGACCGGCGGGCGCAAATCCGCGGGTTGGGACGAATACATCTGTCACGGCGGCACGGAAACTTGGGACGCGGATTTCGGGCGCCACACGTCGTTCCAAGTGATGAAAATCACCGGCTATGCTGGAGAATTGAAAGCCTCCGATGTGCGCGGCATTTGGGCTTACTGCGACGCCGATGTGGCCGGCCGGTTTCATTCCTCGAGCGATTTGATCAATTCAATTTACAAAATGTGCGAACGTTCGGCGCGACAGAACGTTCAACAAGGCATTATCAGCGTGGATGCCGACCGCGAGCAATCGCCCTGGCTGGCCGACGCCTGGAATATTGCGAACGTGTTGCTTTACAATGACCGTGATACGATGATGGTTGACAAGGTGGTCCGCGACTTTGCCGGGGAACAATTTCCCGATGGATATATTCCGGCGGTCAGTCCGGGTCATAGGTTGGCGGACGCCGATCCAAATCGCCGCATTCCAGAATGGGATATGTATTGGCCGATGTTACTCTGGCAGCAATACCTGTTTTCGGGCGATGAAACGCTGCTGCGCGAAATGTCGCCGAACCTGACGCAGTGCATGGAATGGATAAAACCTTTCCAAGACGCGACGACCAAATTGTTGAATCCTATTACGCAGTGGCGGATTTCGGATTATGCCGGCGGCAACATGCCCAAAGGGGGTTACAACGCCGCCACCGCCTGCCAATACAATGACAACTTGATCATCGCTTCGCACATTTTCTCTGTTTTGGGACAAGTGAACCGAAGTGACGAGTATTTGCGGCAGGCGGAGGAAGTCAAAGCTGGCATCAATGCCAACTTGCTTACAAATTCACCCAATGGCGAATACTATCTGGCGCGAACTGACCGGCGGGAAATGTTTCCTCTCGCTTCCGCCTGGGCTTTGCGCTTTGACATCGAACCATCGGCAGACAAGTCCAAAATTCTTGCCACCATTGAAAAGGTGGGAAAACCGAACATCGGCGGTTACGGCGGCGATGCACTTTACAGCGGGTTGTTAAATGCCGGAGGTGGGGCTTTTGCGGTGTGCGATCTGGCGCGCTATCGTCCCATGTTGGACTCGAACAAAGCCTGTTGGGAGGGATTCTATCTTGGCCGGAACATTGAAGTGAACCACGCCTGGACTTCCTATCCCGGCTATATTTTCCTGAAATACATCTGCGGCATCCAGCC
>JBOHXA010000240.1:0-5327 GCA_050737335.1 Limisphaerales bacterium
CTCGTTGATTTCATCCTGGGTCACATTTCAAGCCTGCTCCCCGACCGCCGCAAAATCAAGGCACAATTAACGGCTTGCCGCGTCGGCGCGTGAGGATTCGACTGTAGGTCGGTCATATATAGTGCTATGAATATGAATGTGGACATTTTTAACAAGATCATGGGCTGGGATTTTGTCGTGATCGCAGCCATTTTCGCGCTGGGTTTGGTCAAACCTTTCGTCCGGCGCTTTTATCCGGCTTCAGCGGGATTTATACGCCGTTTGGCTGCGCCTGTGATTTTTAGCGCACTGGCGGCAACTTGCTTCGCAGGAGTTGGATTATGGGCGTTCATTTGTGCAGTCATACTTTGTCTTCCACAGATTGTCGTGAGCAGATGGAAATATTGAAGGGGCAACCGCCGGGGATACGTGCTGCGCTCCGCAAGGCCGTGAGCGGCGCCTGGCCTCTTTACGCCCGGTCTGAACAGGACTTGGGAGGAGCAACAATTAATAAAAGAAAGGATGCATATGATTGCAAAGTTCCGAAAAACAGAACAGGTTTTGGCGTTGGCCGTGTTTGTATCGGCTGGCCTGGCGCTGGCAACCCTGGCCTCAAGCTGCAGCCGGTCACCGCAAACGTCTTCCCCCGCCGAACCACCCCAGGCCGCGCCGGCTCCGAAAGCTCGGGCTGAAAATGCTGACGAGCAAACGCCGCCCCAAATCGTTTCCACATCTCCACGCGTCGGCGGGACGAACGTTGACCCCGCCACTGTGGAAATCACCGTCACCTTCGATCGCGACATGGGAAAAGGCTGCTCATGGACAGGAAGCGGGCCGGATTTTCCCACTCTCCCACAAGGAACAAGGCCGTATTGGCGCGATTCGCGCACCTGTGTTTTGCCCGTGCGGCTCGCGGCAGGGCACTATTACCGGGTGGGAATTAATTCCTCAAGTCACCAGAATTTTCAGAGTGCCAATCGCGTGCCTGCGGAGTCCTCGGCCATCTACTTCACGACCCAGGGCGCCAGCCCGGCGTTGCAGCGCATGACCGCCGCGCCTCGAGTTGTTGCCCTTGATCCGAATAACGGGGCGGCCGATGTGGATCCGAGTCTGACCGAAATTCGAGTCACCTTTAATGTCGCCATGGGCGATGGCTTTTCGTGGACGGGTGGCGGCTCCGATTTCCCAAAAATTCCTCAGGGTAAACATCCGTATTGGACCGACAATCACACGACTTGTGTGTTGCCGGTGGAACTGGAGCCGGGCAAAACATATCGCTTCGGCTTGAACAGTCCGTCAAATAAAAATTTCCAGAGCGCCGGCGGGTTGCCGTTGGGCCCGCTTACCGTCACCTTTACAACGCGATCCCGCTGAAAGCGAGCCTGCCCGAACATCCGCGAAGCGGAGCTGCCCACGGCTTTGCGCCAGCGGCTGTTCCCGCCAAATCCGGGACCAGTTTACAACAGCCCGCAGGGCTGGCATCTTTGCAGAAAATCGAGGCGAAATAATCCTCAATCCAATTTCAGCGGTTGCATGTAAAAGAAAATGATGGTGGAATGCCGCCAATAGTATGACGGAACCCGCGAAGCGGAGCATCAAATCAGGATTCACAGCAATCTTCGTGTCCTTTTTAATCTCCGCTTGCGCGGCGTCATCTCAAACGACCTATGAAGCGGAACTGGCCGTCCTTTCCAATACAGCGCAGGTTCAAGATTGCCAAACCTGCTCCGGCGGCCGCGCAGTCACCGGCGTGGGCGGCGACAGCGACGGCAAGGTCACGTTCAACATTAACGCGGGGCGTCCCGGCCTTTATCCCCTGACAATTAACTATATTGTCAGTGATGACCGCCCTATGACGGTCACGGTTAACACCAATGCCGTTTTCACTTCAGTTTTTCTTCACACCTCGCCGCCCGGTTCGGACACCGACAGCAGTAGAACCATCTATGTGCCCGTCCAGTCCGGAAACAATGTGGTGGCCTTCGATGAGCCCGGCCAGAACGCCCCGGACCTGGACGATGTTGTCGTCGGGGCCTCACCGGTCGAATCAGCGGCTATCTCCGGCCGGATCTCGGACCAAAATGGAAACGGATTGGCGCATGTCGAGGTTTCATTGTCCGCTTTTGGCCTGGAAATGAAAACAATGACCGGCGCCACAGGTCTTTACGCATTTCCATTTCTGGCAAACGGTGATTATTATATTCGCCCCAAATTGAACGGCTTTTCCTTTTTGCCATTTGAGTTTTACTGCCCCGCCACAAATGCATCACAAATTCATCGAAGTTTTATTGGCCAAAAATTGCCATTTCGCCATCGCAAAATCTATGTCATGCGAGCCAAAGGAGCCGCACGCGCGTCTCGCGCCATGGCGCGGCAATGGCGGATGAGCAGGCCGGTTGGTCAATGGCGCATCGAGTATGACCTGAAGCACGGAACCGCCGATATTTTCCACGATGGAATTCTCTTGATTTCGCATGCCGTCGCCGTGGCCCGTGTTCCGCAATCGGTGACAAGCCGGGATTACAAATCACGAAAAGCATATCGCCGGCCAATTCACGACGGCTTCGGTGACGGCGTTGAATATGTCGTCGCATCCTCAGGCGGCGGAACGGGGACAATGACACAACGGTTTTGGCTCTATAACAATGCTGATTTCTTTTTGACAGATGTAACCATCAATCGCAAAGGCGGCGTCGCTTCAAATTATATGTCGCCCTTGTGCGCCGAAAATGAATCGTCCTTCCTGCCCGACGGCGACAATCGGGCTTTATTTGTTCCGTTCGATAACGACAAATGGATTCGCTATAACGCCGTCCCCTTCGGCTCAGCCGTCACGAGCTATGAGGTTTCGGCATTTTACAATAATGCAACCCGATACGGGCTGGTCATCGGTTCAGTCGAACATGATGTTTGGAAGACTGGAATCCAGTCGGTCACAACCGCAAACGGCCTTGCCGCCATCGAAGTCTTCGGCGGAATCGCATCACCTCTCACGCGCGACGTTCTGCCGCACGGCAAAGCAAGCGGTCAAACCGTGAGGTCGCCGAAAATCTTTGTCGGCTGGTATTCCGATTGGCGCGACGGATTGGATGCCTATGCAAAAGCGAACGCCACGGTGGCGCCTCGCCGTGCCTGGAGCGGCGGACCGCCGTTTGGCTGGAACAGTTGGGGAAAACTGCAATTCCGTCTGACGTTCGATAAGGCCATTCAGGTTTCAGATTTTTTTGCGAAAAAGCTGCCCTCCTTTAAAGACGACCGCGTGGCCTATATCGGCCTGGATGCTGGCTGGAATATCTTTTCAGACCAGCAACTTAAACAATTCGTCGCGCATTGCCAATCAAACGGACAGCAGGCCGGAATTTATTTTACGCCGTTTGCCGCATGGGGCGCTCACGATGATGCGCTCATCCCCGGGACGCAGTATCATTACAGAGATATCTACGCATACGCCAATGGCCGAAGAGAAAGCATTGCTGGAGGCGTCGCGTTGGACCCAACCCATCCTGGAACGCAAGCGCTCATCGCAAGCGCGATTGCCGAATTCAAAAAGGCCGGCTTCACATATGTCAAAGCGGATTTTCTGACCCAGGGCGCGCTCGAAGCGGACAAGTATTTTGATCCGCGCGTCACCACCGGCATCGAGGCTTACAATGAAGGCATGCGCTTTGTTGACCGTCAATTGGGGCCGGGCATTTTCCTGAATGAATCCATCGCGCCCTTGTTCCCCGCGCGGTACGCGAATTCGCGCCGCATTGCCTGCGATTCGTTTGGCTCCATCGCCCAGGTCGAATATACGCTCAACTCCGTCACGTATGGCTGGTGGCTCGCCCGCGTTTACGACTTCAATGACCCCGATGAAATGGTCCTGGACGGCTACACGGAAAATGAAAACCGCGCCCGCGTGACTTCCGCCGCAATCACCGGCAACTTCATCTCCGGGGATGACTTCAGCGACGACGGCAGCGCCGCGGGCAAAGAACGCGCGGAAAAGTTCCTTGCCAATGACGAGATCAACAAGGTCGCGCGGATGAGACAAAAGTTTCGGCCCGTCGAAGGCAACACCGGCCCTCGCGCGGCGAACCTATTTTATCTCGAGGACGGCAACAACTGCTACATTGCGGCATTCAATTATTCGCAGGACCCGGCAAACTGGACCTTGAATTTAAAACGCATCGGCATAAATGCCGGCAACGGAAGTTGCGCGACGAATCTTTGGAACGGGACCGTGCAGCGGATGACAAATGGCCTCGACATCGGCCTTGGCCCCGCCGACGCCACGATCTACAAATTCGCGATTAGAGGAGGTTTTATTCACGATGGCCGGGATCCCCATTCATCGGGACATCGTCATCTCCCATAAAGCGGACGGACTTTCCTTTTTTCCCGTAGCAGCGGACGTGCGTTTGCTTTGACTCCTTCCGGGAAACGACCCACCGGCTTCGCTCGTTGCCCAGCCCGGCCGGCCACTGGTTCACGGAAAGTCTGAGCAATGCCGAAATCACGCATCCCGCCCATGCAATTTCCTTGTGTATGGATAATTTTTGTTGTAATTACCACCGAGTCAGGAAAATGGCTTCGGGCGCTTGGCGCAGCGGCTAGCGCGTCTCGTTTACACCGAGTAGGTCGCAGGTTCGAATCCTGCAGCGCCCACCATCCATCGCCAGCCTGAGGAGCAGCCGGTTAAAAACCTCTTTATCATAGAAGACGATCCTGCTGTGCCCGAGGGCCCTCACCTTCTTTGCATTATGACGAATCGAACTGGCATTTCCCGGTTCGGCGCAAATTTTTAACGAGCTACCCAGGAACAGGGTCAAGATGCGCCTCGGCCAAAGCCGGCAAGAAAAGGATTTCTTGCAAGGGGCGGCTGATTCATTATTCTCGTTGAAACGGCGGGGTAGCCAAGTGGTAAGGCAGGGCTCTGCAAAAGCCTCATTCGTCGGTTCGATTCCGACCTCCGCCTCCAGCCTTAATACGCGGTTTTAAGGGGTTTCTGAAGGTCAGGAGGCAAATTGCCAGTGAAATTGCCAGTAAAACGGGCGGCGCAACAAGAACAAGGCGCAGGCAGTCCGATTACAAGGCGCAGACAGTAAGGGAGCAAGTTAACGCTCCGGCCTCGGTCTGATTCACATTACCTGTAAAAAAAGAGAAAGGTAATGTATGAAACAACGATTCATTCTGTATCGGCGCAACAACGGAAAATACTACGCCGAGGATACGGTGACTCGAAAGCAAACGAGTTTAAGAACCAGAGACGAAGCCGAGGCGCTCACCCTGCTTCACTCCAAGAACGAAGCATTCCGTCAGCCGGTCTTAAATCTCCAAATCGCCCGGACGTATTTAAGCGCCAC
>JBOHXA010000241.1:0-1561 GCA_050737335.1 Limisphaerales bacterium
TCTTTAGGATGCCAACCAGTCATCCGCGTCTCGTCACACGCCAACAAAACCGCAACGGTCGCAAGGAATCGTGCTCACATTGCAGCAACAAAAAATTCAAGCCGGGGTTGTTTGCAAATTTCTCAAAAACAGCAGCCTCTTGCGACCCAGCAATCCCTGTCCGCCAGAACTTGGCGGGTCAATTTAATGGACTGCATTGAGATTTCCAGTTGATCAAGGAGGACAGCCAGCGTCTTCCCTTGCCACTTTATCAGAACCACCAACTCATGGGTGCAGTCATCGGCGTCGGCCATGCCTGTCATCTCGACTGTTTCTCCGACTTTGAGACGCGGCGTGGCCCGTCTTGCCGAGCAATGAGCTTTGAAGGGGAAAACGATTTTGCCCGCGGCATATTAGTACCAGACCATCGCCCGTTCTTCCTCACCGTAGGCATCAACGACAACTTCCTCCATAAACCGGTCTTCCTTCCCGGTCTTTATTCTCCGGAGATCGCTTCATGTCTTGCCCATCGGGCTTTCATCGCGGCGGCGATTCTGGCTTTGGCTGTGACGCTCAATTTTCGGGTGGCTGACCGGCTACGCGCTTGTTCCCTGGCTTTTGCCCATCGCGCTCGCGCTGCCGCCGCTATCTTTGCCCGGGCCGCTGAACCGATTCTTCGGCGGGACTTTTTCAGCGGCTTTATTTTCGCCTCTGGATTGGATGCTGAAATGGGTGTCTGGTTGTTTGCATCAACGGACTCGTGAGACTTTCCGTTCGAATGGACAGGCGTTGGTGTGTCGGCCAATTCGATGCCAAAGACGTCCGCAATCTCTGTTTCGCTCATCGCAGCCGCGCCTTTCGCGCGGGCTGACTGGCGCACGGTTTCGGCGGCGGAAGCCTTGCTGATAAGATCGGCGGGGTCCACGCCACGAAGCAGGAAAAGCAGTTCGGGGCTTCGGTCCAGGCGCGCGCCCACGCCATACAGCGAAGCGGCAACGTGCTTGCAAAGATCGGCCCAGTCTGGACAGGAGCAGTCCAATTCGATCTCTTTCGGCGTCGGAAAAAGTCCTCGTTCGGGCCGGGTAACAATCTCCATGACCGACGAGGAAAGTTTGCCCTGGAGCAATTCGATGAGGGAATCAATTTTGCCGGCGCACTCGGTTTGGATGGATTTCCAAAGGCTTGGCGCCAGCGGCTTGATTTTGATTGCGATCTTGTAAAGGCTCGACCCTGAAACGCGAGCGGTGACTTTGCCCTGGCTGACTTCGAGATGGACAACCGAGCCGTTGCGAACATAGGTGCGTCCGCGCGGCAGGCGGTTGGCATAGTCGCTGTACGCCTCCAAATTGTCGCACCATGCTTTGCCCCAGAAAGTCCCGGCGATCTTGCGGCCCTCCAGCAGGACAGGCGACGCGGCTTGTCCATTCTTTTTTGACAGTTTGGCGAGTTCACGCGCGGCCTGGGCGCGGCGTTGCGCCACCGGCACATAGGGCCTGAAAGAATACCAACTCATAGACGCGTAATTCTTATCAATTATCCAGAAGCAGGCAATTTGAACTTGTTGGCATGTATTGACGTGTTA
>JBOHXA010000242.1:0-1079 GCA_050737335.1 Limisphaerales bacterium
GGTCTCCATTCACCATTGGGGCGGGCCGTTGGGGTGGCAATGGCTGTGCGAACCCCTTCATCGGCGCCATGGACGAAGTAGCCGTTTATACGAATGTTCTGACACCCCAGCAGATTCTGGATCATTATCAGGCCGGAACCAGTTCGAGTTCCAATTACTTCCAGACCGTAGAAAACGACAGCCCGGAGCTTTACTATCGAATGGATGCGCCGTCCTATGTTGCGCCCCCCGAGAGCAGTTGGCCGGTGCTCACCAACTATGGCTCGGCGGCCATCAATGGTGTCTATCTCCCCAGCACGATTCCCGGCGGCGCCTATGGGCCGGCATTTGCGGGTCTGGCCGGCACCAATGCCATGGCTGGCAACCAGGTGAGCGCCTATGCCGATGCGGGAATTTATCCCGAGATCAATCCGGTGAACACGGACGCTTTCAGTTGCACGTTTTGGTTCAAAGGCAACCCGGCGGACCCGCGCTGGAACGGGCTTATGTCGGGCAACGACGGCACCTGGCGGTGCCTGCTCAATCCCACCGGCCACGTGCAGGGGCATGGCAACGGGGATACGGCCAACCCGGCCGTGAACAATGACGGTTTCTGGCATCAATTTACCCTGACCTTTCAGCCCTCAAACGGAATCGTGATGGGCATCACTCCAAGCACGCAAATGTTCGGCACCAATGACGTTTACGTGGATGGTTTGTTGGTCAAATCGTCCGTGAACGCGGGCACGAATAATCCACTGTCGCACCCAGGCCCGGACGTGCTGCTTGGCAATGAGTACGGAAACAACGATCCGGTGACCGCCAACGGTGGTCGGTCTTTGGCCGGCGCGATGTGCGAAGCCGCCTTCTTTAACGGAACCGTGCTGACCCCGACACAGGTTCGGGCCATGTATAATGCGGCTGATGTCAAAGCCTTTATTGCCGCCCAACCCCAGACGCTCCTCGTCAACCAGGGCAATGGGTTCACCAATGCCATGCTCGGCGATGGCAGTGATCCGCTGATGTATCAATGGTATTTCAATACCGCGTCCAATTACAGCGGCGCCATGAAGCTGACGGACAATAGTCGCATCACCGGC
>JBOHXA010000243.1:0-3435 GCA_050737335.1 Limisphaerales bacterium
TTTGACATAGATGAAAGCCTTTGTTTATGCGGTTCCAGTATAAGTCGCTAACTTACACTTGGGAAGTTTATTTGGGAAATCTGGGTTCAGAGCCGATACGGCTGCTGGAATGGGCATTTTGCAGGTGGACAGGTGGCCTTTGAAATCGCTCAGCTATTGAACGCGAGCGGAATCCGTCCGACTGCGAACCTAAATTTGAGGCAAATGGACGCATTGGGAAACGGTGGGTTGGCGGCTTTAGGCCGATGGACTCCCTGGTTAGTGGCTTGCGTTCTTTTCATGGACGGACAGTGAAATTTACGCTTGAGAAAAATCTGGAAATCCCCTCGAGTCGAAAATAATTAGGCTTGTGGGCTTGCCTCGAAAACTCGGACAGTAAAACCGGGTCATTTAGTTAGTTGTTTTTGAGTTCAAAGTCAACGGGTGAATGGTAATCCAGCGCGCTGTGGGCGCGCTGGCGGTTGTAGAACGTTTCGATGTAATCGAAGATGTGAGTTTTGGCTTGGGCGCGGGTGGTAAAAGAGCAGCGATAGACCAGTTCGAGTTTAAGGGTGGCCCAGAAGCTTTCCATGGTGGCGTTGTCGTAGCAATTGCCTTTGCGGCTCATGGAAGCGATCAGGCCGGCCCGTTCGAGGGCCTGCCGATAATCGGCGCTGGCGTATTGGACGCCGCGGTCGGTGTGCAAGAGCAACTTGGTTGGAGGGCAGCGATGGAGCAGCGCCATGGCTAGAGCTTTTAGAACCAGAAGGGTGTCGATGCGCTCGCTCATGGCCCAGCCGACGATCTTGCGGCTGTAGAGGTCCAGGATGGCCGCCAGATAAAGCCAGCCTTCCTGGGTCTGGATATAGGTGATGTCGGCCACCCAGAGCTGGTTGGGTGCAGTGGCCTTGGGCTCCTGGGCCAAGCGATTGGGCGCGATGGGCTGATCGTGGTTGCTGTCGGTCGTCTGGACGCGATAGCGGCCCTTCTGGCGTCCGCACAGCCCCTTTTCCTTCATGAGCCGGGCGACGCGGTTGCGTCCATGTCGGCGTCCTTTTTTGCGCAACTCCCGGACGATGCGCGGGCTGCCGTAGGTTTCCCGGCTGTGGGCGTGAAGGCTTTTGATCTCCTGGGCCAGGCCTTGATTTTCCACCAAACGGGCGCAGGGTTGGACCCGGCGTTGCTCCCAATCGTAGAAACCGGAGGGGGAAACTTCTAGA
Organism: Limisphaerales bacterium; assembly: GCA_050737335.1. Classification (GTDB taxonomy): domain Bacteria; phylum Verrucomicrobiota; class Verrucomicrobiia; order Limisphaerales; family UBA11358; genus UBA11358. The sequence goes on from JBOHXA010000243.1 coordinate 1,200, forward strand.
TAAAGACAAAGAGTCCGGATGGGATGATCGTTTTTCATCGCGTGGATCCGTTCATACCGTTCAGGGATGGTTCGGAGAGAATGCCCAATGTTTTTTTTAAAATGTGGCACTGCTCCCGCAGGTGGCGCACCTCGCGATGGGAGTCCTCCAGTTGGCTTTGCAAATCGGCCACTGAACCGGGTTTGGCCGCCGCCGCTCTCCCCCCAGCGGCGGCGGGAACGAGCTTCTTCCAGGCATAGAGCAGACCGGCATTGATCCCCAACTCCTCCCCCACCACCGCAGCGCACTTGCCACTCTGGAGCCAGTTTAGGACGGCTTCGCGTTTGAAGGTTTCATCGAACTTGCGACGTCCTTGGACAGATGTTTGTTTCATAGATTCGCTCTTTCATTGTTCACCCAATTCTCTGTCCGTCAATTCGAAGCAACCTCACATCTTTTATTCGACAATTGGGTGAGGCTCGGCAACCTATAATAAAATAATAATGTTATGAAAACAATTCTTCTGCATTTCGTTCTCGCGTTAACACCTGACGTTCCTCTACTTTCCTCTTGTTTCCTCCAAAGAGATTTGCTAATTTCAGGAAGATTACTGAATCCCTCGGAAATAAGGGGTTTTCGAGTGAAAATCGCCGAAAGGCTGGAGAGTTCAAATCTCACCGTCCGGCCATATTTTACGAGGTTTTGAAAGGACGAGGCGGCAAGACGGCGTGATTCGGTATCCTGACCTCGCCGAGAGAAATTCAAATGGAGAGAAGGAAGCTCATTCCGCCAGCCCTGCAATTTGTAAGGGTGCGTCAGTTGGCGAGGGATTTGCTCATCAGCCGGCGGTCGCTGCGTTCGCAAAATCCGCGCTTTGCGTAAAACGCCTTGACGCCGTCGTTCCGGTTCAACACGTGAAGGTCCAGGACATGGAAGCTCTGCGACCGGGCAAACTCTTCAAGCAACTTCAGCGCCTGCGACCCGTGCCCATGCCGGCGGCGCCGTTCGAGGAGGAAAAAGTCCGTGAGAATGGCGAACTCACCGCCGAACTCATGGTCAAAGGCCCGGGTCAGGACCGCGTAACCAATCGCTTCGGCCCCATACGTCAGCTCGAAGAACCAACCGAACCGCGAAGATTCCAGCAACTGAAACACGCCCTGCTCGACCGCGGCATTGAAAGACAGGCCTTCATAGGCGTAATACTGGCGGACCCACTCGCAGGCAAGCGCCGCGCTGGCAACCGTCGTCAGGGTCAATTCGGCGTCGCTCATTCTTGCGAGCATACCGCCGCGAAACGGGAACACAAGCCGCGTTTGACCGCTATCCGAATGGCATTCGCCAGAGCGAACCGGCGTCGTTTTGCAGAAGGTTCGAGGACGGGCGAATGCTCCGGTTTTACAACGCTTGGCGCAGCGTTTCCGCCAGTTCTTCAGGCGTCAACGCAACTGGGTTCGCCTTCATGCTGCTGGCCTGGACCGCTTTTCTGACCAACTCGTCAATATGTTCACGTCCGATGCCGTAAGCCCCCAGGCGCGGAATTTGAAGTTCATCAACCAGTCGGCGGACCCAATCCACGCCCGCGCCCGCTGTCGCATGTTCATCGCCGACACAAATTTGGGCAATCCGGTCATATCGTTTCAACGCGGGGCTTTCGTCCGCGCGTTGCCCGAGCGCGCGGATGTTTGTCTTCATCGCGTGCGGCAGCAACGCCGCGCAAATCGCCCCGTGCGGCGCGTTGGGGAACATGCCGCCGATGGGGCCGGCAAAGCCGTGAACCGCGCCGAGACCGGCGTTGGCCAGCGCCAGGCCGCCGAAGAGGCTTGCCAGCGCCATGTCCTCCCTGGCGGACTGGTTTTGACCGTCGTGAAATGCCACCCGCAACGAGCGCGCCGCGCGGCGGAGTCCTTGCTCGCATAAACCATCGGTCATTGGATTGGCGCGCAGACAGACGAATGGCTCGATGAGTTGCGTGAGGGCGTCCAGGCCCGTTCGCGCGGTGACGGCGGCCGGCAAACCGTGAGTCAGTTCAGGATCAACCAGCGCGATTTTGGCGAGCATCAACGGGCTGCGCAGGCTGACTTTCACCTGATGTTTCGCGGATGACAGCACGGCGTTGCGCGTGACCTCCGAACCCGTGCCCGCGGTCGTCGGAATGGCGATGAATGGCGCGCATGGTTTCATCAACGGTTTTCCGCGCCCGATCACTTCGAGGTAATCCGAGAGATGGCCGTCGTTGGACAGCATGACGGCGATGGCT
>JBOHXA010000244.1:0-8579 GCA_050737335.1 Limisphaerales bacterium
GAATAAATGTAAACTGAATCTGCCTTGTGGAATGCGTAAATCAGGAGCAACAAGGAACCCGTCAGACTCAACCACCAGAATAGCGGCGGGACAATCACCTTTTTATGCTTTTCCGTGGCCATCCATTGGACAAGAAGCCGGCCGGAGAATGTGGCATTGCCCATCCAGCCAATCACTTTCCAAACGCTCCAGTCAATGCCGAGGAATTTGCCGTTGTGCCAGATGACTTCATGCCATGCGAAATGGGCCAACCAGTCCATAATTCGAGCAGTTTACCGCATTTGGAGCGCGGATGAAACCTACAAATTCCCGGGCGCAGGCGCGGCGGGGCGGGAGCGGTTCGGTCATGATATCGCGCACCCCGTTCCCGGCCCCCGGGTGATTGGCGCCGTCGCCGGCAGTCGTTGGGGACGTGGATTGGCCTGGTGTCCAAACTAAAAATTCTTGTTGACCCCTTTCCGTTCGGGTTCATTGTAATGCCATGGAGCCATTGGATTGATCCGGAAAATCTCGTTTTATGGACGCCAGCGTCAATTTGGTCCTGAATGGAAAACCACAAACCATCTTAACGGACCCGGAACGGTCGCTGCTGGAAGTCCTGCGCGAGGACTTTCATTTGACCGGAACGAAATATGGTTGCGGTGAAGGCCAGTGCCGGGCTTGTACGGTGCTCGTCCGGGGCGAGTGCGTTCCATCCTGCCTGACTTCCATCGGCGACGTTGACGGAAAGGAAATTCTCACCGTCGAAGGAGTCGCCGGCGCCGACGGATTGCATCCGGTTCAGGAAGCGTTTTTGGCCGCGGGCGCATTTCAGTGCGGTTATTGCACGGCCGGGATGATCATGGGGGTCGTCGGCGTGCTGAAAAAAAATCCCGCGGCGTCGGAAGCGGCCGTCGTTGCGGAATTGCAACGGCACATCTGCCGCTGCGGCAGCTATATCAAATACCTGGAGGCGCTCCGCGGCGTTCTTGCCAAAAATGCATGAAAACAAATCCACGCAACGGTCCGCAGGAACCCACAGATCACCCCAGCCCTGGCCCATGGCATCCGATGGGAACGGACAAGGCGGAGCCATTGATGAGCACCGGCAATTTGGAGACCTTACCGCAATCATCGGGGTCACGGTGCGACCACCCAAAATTATTGAGCCATTCGCCCAGTCGCGAGGAATTCGACTATGACGAAATAATCGAGCGCGCTGGTTACGATTTCGGATTGAGCCGACGATCATTCGTCAAGACGATCGGGGCGGGATTGCTCATCACGGTTTCGCTGCCGGCCCTGGCGCAGAACAGAGAATTTCGCGGACGCGGAGATTTCTTCGGCGCCGGGGCGCGAACCGTTGGCGCGCGAATTCATCTGGGCACGGACGGAAGCATTACGGTGCTGTCGGGCAAAGTCGAGGCCGGCCAGGGCGCGCGGACGGAACTGTCGCAGGCGGCCGCGGAAGAACTGCGGGTGCCGGTTGGCCGGATACGAATGCTTCTGGCCGATACCGTGGCCGTGCCCAATGACGGCATGACGGCCGGCAGCCGGACCACGCCGGGCACGGTGCCGGCCGTGCGCCAAGGCGCCGCTGTGGCGCGCGAGTTATTGATCCGGTTTGCCTGCGACCAATGGAGGACAACGCCGGCGCGAGCACAGATGCGGGACGGGAAGGTCATTGAAACCGGCGGCAATCGTTCGATCTCGTATGCTGATCTTGCCAAAAGCAGCCAGGCGCCAAGGCTGTTTGCGCGAGCGATTTCCCCGGATGTTGAACTGACTCCAGTAAAGGATTGGACGACCCTTGGGAAACCCGCGTCGCGGCCCAATGCGCGCGACATCGTGACGGGCGCGTATAAATATCCGTCGGACATTTCGCGGCCCGGAATGCTTTACGGGAAAATTCTCCGGCCGCCAGCCTTCGGCGCAACATTGACGGCGATTGACATGGCTCCGGCCAGGGCGATGCGCGGCGTGGTAGCGGTGCGAGACGGCGAATTTGCCGGCGTAGCCGCGCCAAATACCCTCATAGCCGAAAAAGCGCTGGCGGCGATTGCGAAAACGGCGAAATGGGGCGCGCCTCCGGCGCAGGCATCAAGCCGGGACCTGTTCGATTATCTGAGGCAAAATGCGGAGGAAGGACTGGAAAATCCGTTCGCGGGCGAATTCGGCGGCACAAAGGCACTGCGAAGAACGTACGACGTTCCCTATATCCAGCACGCGCCGCTGGAACCGCGGGCGGCGGTGGCGGAATGGAACGGCGGCCATCTGAGTGTCTGGACCGGTTCCCAAAATCCGTTTGGCACGCGCCGCGAACTGGCGCAGGCATTTCATCTCCCGGATGACGCCGTGCGGGTGGTCATTCCCGATTTTGGCGCGGCTTTTGGCGGCAAGCATACGGCAGAATGCGCGGTGGAAGCGGCGCGACTGGCGCAGGGCGCCGGCAAACCTGTTTCTTTGCGCTGGACGCGCGAAGAGGAATTCACGTGGGCGTATTTTCGTCCGGCCGCCGTCATTGACACGGAAGCGAGCCTGGACGCCCGCGGCAGGATTGCCACGTGGCATTTTATCAATATCAATTCCGGCCCGAACGCCGTGGAAACTCCGTACGAGATCGAAAAGACACACTGTCGTTTTGTGCGATCCAAACCGCCACTGCGCCAGGGTTCCTATCGGGCGCTGGCCGCCACGGCAAACAATTTCGCGCGGGAAGTGTTCATGGACGAACTGGCGGCGGCGGCCCGCTCCGATCCATTGGATTTCCGGCTCGCCCACCTGAACAACGCCCGGCTGCGGGCGGTGCTCACCAAAGCCGCGGCGGCTTTCAATTGGCGGAAAATTGCGCCGCCGGGGGACGATACGCGGGGGGTCGGCCTGGCGTGCGGAACGGAGAAAGGCTCGTGCGTGGCAGCCTGCGCCGAGGTGGAAATTGACCGGGGGCAAAAGGCCATTAAAGTGCGGCGCGTTTGCCAGGCTTTCGAATGTGGAGCGATCTTGAATCCGGAGAATTTGCGGTTTCAAAACCAGGGAGCCATTCTCATGGGCATGGGCGCCGCGCTGCGCGAGGTGATTCAATTTGCCGACGGCAAAGTTCTGAATGCTTCTTTTTGGCAATATCGCGTGCCTCGTTTTGACGACGCGCCGGAACTGGACATTCAACTGGTTGACCGGCCGGACCTGCCGTCAGCCGGGGCTGGCGAGACGCCTATCATCGCCATTGCCCCGGCGATCGCCAACGCCGTATTCCGCGCGATCGGGCAGAGTGTCCGGGCGTTGCCGATTCGCCTGGCTTGATGGCTGTTCCGTCGCAGCGGACCCTTGCAAATCGCAAATCAAAGATTCTTTCTGACTTCGCCCAGCGACAGACCGCTTTGCGCGAGGGCAAAAAAACCGGCTGTCGCCAGCGGCACGGTAATGCTAACGAAGGCAGCCAGCGCGAATCCCGCGGCGAGGGATTTGTTGATCCCGAAAACGGCCAGTGCCGCGACCACGAACAATTGAAACATCCCCGTGCCCGCCGGGGTGCTCGGAACGCAGATCCCCAGGTAACCAGCCAGAAATATCACCATAGCGTCCGGCAGCGGCAGGGTAAGATGGTAGGCGCGCAGAAAGCCAAGAAAGGCCACCGCCTGGATCGCCAGCTTGAGCAGCGACAACCCAAGGACCGGCAACAAGATTCCGGAGCGCACGATTTGACGCACCCCTTCGGTCAGACGGCCAAAGGCGAGATGGATTCGCTGAAAAAGATTCGTTCCAGATTTCAGTGGCATCGCGCCGCCTGCCGGTGTCCCTCCCCTGCTGCGGCGTAAAAGCACCAATATCATTGCCGCAGCGCCCGCTATCACCAGGGTTCCAAAGACTTTTGCCGCCCGGGCCACGTCCGACGGAAGCGGCGAGAAAACGGCCGCCAATCCGATTCCGAAGGCGAGCCATAGACCATCCCAAAGCCGCTCGACGATCAAGGAGGGAAAAATGGAAATAAGATTTACGTTCATCCAACGCGCGGCGAGCAGACATCGGACCAAATAACCCAATTGAAAAGGCAATACGTCGTTGGCAAAACGCCCGGCAAAGACCGCCTGTGTGGCAGGTTTCAAGGGCAGTGTTCCGATTGGCCGCAGCAACAGTTGCCATTCGTAGGCGACGCAAAAGTACGCAAGAAATTGCGCCCCCACACATAATAACCAAAGCCACCAGCAGATGTGCGCCATCCCGGCGGCAAGGCGCCGCGGTTCAATGTCATGGAAAACCCAGAACAGGCAAATGGCTGCCAGCAGGTAACTCACTACGATACGGATGTGGCGGCTCTGCATTACGCCTTAGGCTAAATGGAGTCGCTCTTATTTTCAAAGTCGCATTACGCCGCAAATATTGGCAAGCATGACAAGGGAAGTTTGGCTGTGTTTAACGCATTGCGCCGGACGCCAGGGGATTCTTCTCGACACCTCGCGGACCTAATTGCAATCGTTGAGCGTGAAAGCGAACTTTGACTTTGACGCAGCCGTCATCGGCGGGGGCAGCGGCGGTTACGCCGCAGCCCGGACGGCGGCCGCGGCCGGCTTAAAAACCGCGGTCATCGAAGGCGGCGAGCAAGTGGGCGGCCTTTGCATTCTACGCGGTTGCATGCCCACCAAGGCGCTCCTGTACATGGGAGAAGTGGCGCACCTGGCAACCCATGGCTCGCTCTTCGGCGTTCGCGCCAAAAACATTTCACTCGATTTCAAAACAGCGATGGCCCGGAAGAATCGGGTCATCCGGGATTTTGCGGATTATCGCGCCCAGCAACTCGACTCGGGCAGGTTCAAGTTTTTCCGCGCCCAGGCGAAATTCCTGGGTCCGCATACGCTCGAACTGACATCATTGGCTCCCGGCGCCAAAAAACCGTCAATTATGACGGCCAAAAAATTTGTCATTGCCACCGGTTCCGTCATCGCTCCCTTCCCTTTGTGCCAATTGAACAGCCTCGATTGCCTGAACAGCGACAGCGCATTGGAACTTAAAAAACGGCCCAAATCGCTCATAGTCCTTGGCGGCGGACCCACCGCCTGCGAGTTCGCCCAGTTTTTTGCGCGGTTTGGCGTCCGCGTCACCATGATCCAACGCAGTCCTCACATTTTACATGATTTTGACGCCGACGCCTCGGCGGTGGTCGAGAGAGTTTTCCGGCGCGAAGGCATCCGGCTTTTCACCGACACCCGACTGCTCGATGCCAAACGCAAAGGAAAATCAAAGACAATTGAATTCGAGCACAACGGCAAGACCGTTTCCGTTTCCGCTGACGACGTTTTATTTGCCCTGGGACGCGCTCCCAATACCCCTTGGCTCGCCCTTGAAAAGGCCGGTGTTCGCGCCACGTCCAACGGAACCATCGTTGCAAACGAATTCATGCAAACGAGCGCATCGCACATTTATACGGCGGGCGATTGCTGCGGTCCTTACGAGATTGTCCACATTGCGATCCATCAGGGCGAAGTGGCCGGTCGCAACATTGCCAAATCCAATTCGGCGCGCACGAATTATCGTCTCATTATTCTGGTGGTTTTTACCGATCCTCAATTGGCGTATGTTGGCCTTACGGAGAAAGCCGCCGCGGCGCAAGGCATTTCATATTTGTCCGCAACCTATCCATTCAACGATCACGGCAAATCCATCATCATGAATGCGATGGATGGGTTTGTGAAACTTCTTGCTGATCCAGAGTCAGGCGAAATTATCGGCGGCCAATGCGTCGGGCCGATGGGGGGCGATTTAATTCACGAAATTGTCGCAGCCATGGCCAGTCGTATGACCGTCCACGAACTGGCAGCCATGCCGCATTATCACCCCACCCTGGCGGAAATTTGGACCTACCCGGCGGAGGAGCTGGCGGAAAGAATCAAGCCTGGCGGCCGATAAAAAGGCAACGGATGGCGTAATGGCGACGCATCAGAACTCCTCCACATACGGCTTGCCCTGGTACCAGGCAATCATATTCAAGACCAGGTAGTTCCAATCTTCAAATCCCGGATTCATAACCGGTTCGCCGCTTTCGGGCAGATAATACTCGTGTAACACGCCATTTTTCTCATAGTCCATGCCGATCAACTTGATGGTTTTTTCAGCCAATTGACGCGCCTGGTCATCGTATCCGTATTTGACGAGTCCACGGAACACCAGGTAGTTGGCGTTGAGCCAGATGGGCCCCAGCCAGTTGGAGGGATTGCTGGTGGCGCGGAGATCATACATCTTTTCCATTTTTGAAAGGGACCGGATTCCATACGGAGCGTCAAACGTATTGGTGTCCATGAGATTCTTTTCGACCATCTGCCTGGCCTGGTCCGGCGTGGCCACTCCAGCCCACATCGCTAAAAATCCAGACCAAACGCCAATGCGTTGAATCAGGCAATCCCAGTTTCTTGGCTGGCCCATGTGAAATTCCCAAACGTTCGTTTGCTTGACAATCGGCCGCAGGTCCAGGTCCACGCTGTAATAGAAACCGTCCCTGGGGTCCCAGCAGTTCTCACGTATGGCGCGAAGAAGATGATCGGCCATTTTTTGGTAACTGCTTGCAATTTCCGGCATGTTCAAACGATCAGCCAAATAGACCATGGCGAGCAATTCCTTGTACATGAAGCAATTCAACAGTATGGAACCGGAACTGCCGTAAGGACGAAAAAAGGTGCAGGGATCATTGTCCACCCCGATGCATTCGTCGGTCTGCCAGTAATAGAGGCCAGTGGCCCTGTCGCGATAGTGATTGTAATAGCAATCCACAAAGGCCTGCATTTTGGGAAACCCATCGCGGAGCCATTCGGCGTTGCCGCCGTTTAGTTTGACTAAAAAAGCCGCATGCTGGGCCAGGCATGGTTTGTGCATATTGTGGAGAAGAGGGATGAAATTTGCGCCTGTGTCCATGATGTCCTTGTTCTTCGGAGAGATGACGACCGGAATTCGCCCGTTATTTTCGTAGTCAAGAAAGTTCAAAATGCAGCCTTGCTCATATTGCACGGCCTGGCGCTTGTCCCGGGCGGAACCATTTTCAAGGAGAATCTGGCGCAACGCGACGTCCGTCAGCCACGAGTCCCAATCCCAAAGCTGGTCCTGGTACGAGCTGCATCCTGGTGTTATAAAAGGACGTTTCAAATAGCCTTTCGGCGGTTTGAACATGCCCTTGTATTCTTTGAAGATGTGCTCCCGGATGACGTTGATGTAGTGTTGCGTTTCTGCCTGCGTATCGGCGCCACGCGCGACAAAAGTGAGGCACAGGAAAAGGAGAACGTATTTTTTCATTAATTCCGCATGTTGCTTACAAGCGGACGCATGGGTGAATCAAGCAAAAATGGGTCAGCCTTTTGGGTGATGTGAGGGCAGGGACGCTTGATACCAACCATTTCATGACCTTGGCCAGCGGCCTGGGATGCGGGCAAAAGGACTTCCGTCGTTCCGGGAAATACGTCAGCAAGTTCGAGCGGACTCATGACCGCGGCCACGCAAAAGAGTTCGTATCCCACCGCTTCTGACCATTTCAACGGAGCAAGGGCTGCCAATCGCAGCCGAGGGCTTTGATGAGATTGACGGCGGCGACAAGGCGGGCGCCTTCCAATTGAACGGCGGTATCTTCCTGTTGCAAGGCAGTGGTTTGGGCCGTCGCGACGTTTAAATAGGTCACCAGACCGGCTTTGTATTGATTGATGGCGACACCGAGGGCTTGTTTTGCGGCGACGACCGCCTGATTTTCGGCGTCCCATTCGTCGGTGAGCAATCGTTGGGCCGCCAATTCATCCTCCACCTGGCCAAACGCAGCCAACACGGTTTGACGGTAATTGGCCACCTGCTGGTCATAGGCGGCGCGCGCGGCGGCCAGATTGGCCCGATTGAAAAAGCCGGTAAACAACGGCAATTGGATCGAAGGCCCAATGGACCACATGCGGCTGGATCCATTGAACAATGAACCCGCGTCAACGGATTGAAAGCCTGCAAGGCCATTGATGGTAACCCGCGGGAAAAAAGCGGCCTTGGCGACTCCGATGTCCGCATTCGCGGCGGCCATTTGGCGTTCAGCGGCCGCGATGTCGGGGCGATGTTCAAGCAAGTCGCTGGGCAGGCGGGGAGGAATTTCGGGGACAATTGCCGGCCCGGCGGAATTGGTGGGCAGGTAAAAATCGACGGGCGATTGGCCGCAGAGGATGGCCAGGGCGTGAAGAGTCTGGACGCGCTGAAGTTGAATATTCGGCAATTGCGCTTCGGCCAAATGCAATTGAGTGGCGGCCTGGGCCACGTCCAGGTCTGAAACCGCGCCGCCATGCCGGAGATTTTCGGTCAGGTCCAGGGAGCGACGGTCCGCGCGGATGGTGTCCGCAACCAGATTATATTGCTTGTCCAACGTTCGAAGGTTAAAACAATCGTCGGCGACTTCAGCGGCAATGTCGAGTTTGGCCGATTCCAAGTCATCGGCGCTTGCGACAAAGCGCGCGCGCGCAGCCTCCGAAAGGCGGCGCACGCGTCCCCACAAATCAATTTCGTAACTCAGGTCCAGCGGCGCGCTCCAGGTGTTTGCCGTGATCGCGCCGAAGTTAGGCTCTTGATTGGGCGAATAGCGCTGGCGGGTGTAACTC
>JBOHXA010000245.1:0-9362 GCA_050737335.1 Limisphaerales bacterium
AGCCAGCACAATCCCATACACGCCCAGCGAGACGATGCCGAACGTGTAAAGAATTCCCACGTTTAAATCCGCGATGACCATCTTTTGACTGCCGATCGTCGAACCAAAGGGGATGACCGCAATGACGAGAATCGAGGGGATGATCGCAATGGCGGGCGCGAGCCAGAAATACGCCTTGTGTACTCCGGCCGGCGTAAAATCCTCTTTGAGCATGAATTTCATCCCGTCGGCCAACGGCTGGAAAATGCCCCAGCGCGTCAAGACCGGCCCCAACACTGGAATGTATTTAACGAACGGCGGCGCGACACGGTTTGGCCCGACGCGATCCTGGATCCATGCCGAAACCTTGCGTTCGACCAGGACGGCATAACCGGCAACGGTGTGCAGCACGCCGAGAGCCAGGACGACTTTGACCACGCTAAAAATGATGAATTTCCAGTACATGTTAGATTTGCACCGTTGCCCCGCTGTCTCCAAGGCCTGCCCAGGTCAAACCTTTGAACGCCGGCACGTCATTTGCCATTTGATTGAATAAGCCTTCAATCGTGAGGAATCCGTTCCGCCCGGTCACGTTATAAACCAGCTCATGCAAGAATTCCCATTCCGCGCGGGCGTCGCCCGGCGGCTCGACTGCTTTCATAAATTTTTGGACCCGGCCCCTGGCGTTTGTAAATGTGCCGCGTTTTTCCGCGTGCGCGCAACCCGGCAATAGATAATCAGCCAATCGGGTTGTCGCGTTTGGCAATATGTCACTGACGATGAGCGTATCCAATTTGGCAAGCAAGTCCGGGCCGATGCCGTGCTGAGTCACGTCCTCGCCAAACACGATGAGTGTTTTGATTTTGCCGCTGGAAATGCCATTGGCGATTTGCGGCAAATTGGCGCCCATTTCCGTAAAACAGATTCCCGTCAGGCGCGCGCCATTTGTGTTTGGATTTCGGTCCGCATTCAGCAGCAGCTTATCCGCTTGACCCTGGCGGGGAATGGAATCGCTGATGGCGCCGAGCTTTGATTTCAATTTGCCCAGGAGCCAGAGCTCTTCATTGGTCTGCCGGGCCGAAGCGACAATGGCCGCCGAGCCTGAGGGCAAATCCTTGAGTTTGCGGCTGATCTCGTTTAACGCCGCATGCCATCCTGTCTTTTCGGTTTTTGCTTTTTCAATCGGCCTCCTGACCTCGGTCAATCGGTCTTCGCGGCCGACCCACTTATAGTTCAACCGCCCGTAATCGCACATCCAGCATGAATTAACGGCGTCATTCTGGCGGGGTTCGTATCGGTAGATCTTTTCTTCCCGCGAACCGATGATGATATTACAGCCTGTGGCGCAACTGGTGCAGACGCTCTTGGTTTCTTTGAGGAACCATACCCGCACCTTAAACCGAAAATCCTTTGATGTCAGCGCTCCAACCGGGCAAATGTCCACCGTGTTGAGCGTGTAATTGTTGTCGAAAACCTTTCCGGGATATGCCGTGAGGGTATTGTAGCTGCCGCGATTTACGATACCAAGAGCGTCGTCGCCCACAATGTCCTTGGAAAAGCGAATGCAGCGCGTGCAAAGGATGCATCGCTCGTCGTCCAGGACAATTCGCGGACCCAGGTCCACGGCCTTGGGTTTATGGACTTTGGGTTCGACAAAGCGGCTCGAACTCTGCCCGTAATCCAGGGAATACTCCTGCAACTTACATTCGCCGGCCTGGTCGCAGATCGGGCAGTCCAGGGGATGATTAATCAGCAGAAATTCCAAAACACCTTCGCGCATTTCTTTCACGCCCGGGGTGTTGGTGTAAATTTCCATGCCTGGCGAAATGGGTGTGGCGCAGGCAATGGCCGGGCGGGGAGATTTGGCAATTTTGGGTGTGCCGTCGGGGTTCAATAGCGGTTTGCGGTCCGGCCCGAGCGCCGGCGTGCCAAATTCAACCAGGCACATGCGGCAATTGCCGGCGACCGGCAGCTTTGGATGGTAGCAATAATGCGGCACGTCCACGTTGGACAACGCGCAGGCCTGGATCATTGTGGTCGGAATCGGCTTGCCCGAAATCGGGTCCGGTGTCGTTTTGGGGACCTCGATGTCCCGGCCATCAACCTTGATCCTGATTTTTTCGACCGGCGGCGCAGGCTTGGCTTCAGTTGTGGTGGCTGTTGACATTAGTGAATCATTTTCAATGTGCCGTTGACAATTCCTGCCGTTCCGGCGGCGTGGCGGCGACCGGTTCGACATGTTCCCGGGCGCGGCGTTCTTCGTCCGCTTTTCCGCGGGCCACAAATTCGTCTTTGAATTTTCCGACGAAACTTTGCACCGGCCAGGAGCAGGCTTCGCCAAAGGCGCAAATGGTTCGCCCGCCTGGGATATTGTCCGCGATTTTAACCAAATAATCGGCATCCGTTGCCCGGCCCTCGCCGTGCGTGAGACGTTGCAACGCTTTGCTCATCCAAAGCGCGCCTTCGCGGCAGGGCGTGCATTGACCACAACTTTCGTGCGCGTAAAAATCGGCAATATTTGACAGAGCTTCCACAATGTCCACGCTATCGTCCATGACAATAATGGCGCTGGAACCGCTCATGGAACCGGCGGCGATGAGCGAATCAAAATCATACGGCAAATCCAGCATGTCCACCTCATGTTCGGTCATTTGGCCATCCGGCGCCTTTTTCTTTAGCTTGAACTTCTCGCCCGCCTTGAAAACTTTGGCCGACGAACCGCCGGGAATCACGGCTTTCAGCTTTCGTCCATCCCTCAATCCGCCGCCAAATTCCGGGTCATTGATCAGTTCGCCAAGGGTTGCCTTCCCGACTTCGATTTCATAATAACCAGGCCGCCTGACGTGCCCGCTCAGGCTGACAATCCGGGTGCCGGTGTTGTTGGGCGTGCCGAGCTTGGCAAATTCCGCGCCGCCCATGGCCACGATGTGCTTCACATTGCAAAGCGTTTCCACGTTATTGACAATCGTTGGGCACATCCATAGACCGAGCACCGCAGGAAAGTATGGCGGCTTGATGCGCGGATACGGGCGCTTGCCTTCGAGCGACTCGATGAGTCCTGTTTCTTCGCCGCAGATATAAGCGCCCGCGCCGCGATGGACGTGAATTTCGAGATGATAACCGCTTCCCAAAATGTTTTTACCCAGAAAACCCTTCGACCGCGCTTCGGCAAGCGCCCTGTTCAAAATCTTCGCGCCGTCCACCATTTCGCCGCGAATGTAAATGTACGCCAGATGCACGTCATTTGCGTAGCAGGCGATGATCATCCCTTCCAGCATCTGATGCGGGTCCTTGTACATAATCTGGCGGTCCTTGAAGGTGCCGGGCTCGGACTCGTCGGCGTTGCAAATCAGGTATATCGGTTTGCCGCTCTTGCGGTCCACGAAACTCCATTTGAGTCCGCAGGAAAAGCCCGCCCCGCCGCGTCCGCGCAATCCGGAAATTTTAACGTCATCGCGGATTTGTTCCTGAGGAGACATTTTCCTGCCCTCCGGCAGGTCCTTCGGCTTCATCACCAGGGCTTTTTTGAGGGCTTCATAACCGCCGTGACGCAAATAGCAGTCCACATCCGGCGTGTAGCCTGGTTCATCGGCGTATTTCAATATCAGTTTGTATTCCCGCGCCATAGCTTGACTCCTGCTCAAAAATCTTTAGTTTCCCAATGCTCCGGCTTGCCCGATGGTGTAACGGTAGCACAGCAGACTCTGGATCTGTTTGTCATGGTTCAAATCCATGTCGGGCAGCCAATTTAATTCACTCCAGACCCGCCAAAATCTGATCGGCGGTTGTCTTGCTCACGCCCTGGTAAAAGGCGTCGTTGCACATCATGACCGGCGCTGTTCCGCAACTGGCAAGGCATTCGACGAACTCGACGGTGAACTTTCCGTCTTTGGTCGTTTGCGGACCGTGGGCGCGCGCGTCCAGGCCCAGTTTTTCGCAAAAATGTTTGTGCAGTTCAAACGCCCCTCCCAGCGCGCAGCTCAGCGTCCGGCAAACTTTGATTTGGAAGCGCCCCATCGGCTTTTGCCGCAGCATGGGATAAAACGTCACCAACTCAAAGACATTGATGGGCTGCAACTCCAATTTCTTTGCCGTCCACTCGACCGCCTCCTGCGAAATCCAGCCGAATTGGTCCTGAATGGCATGCAACACCATCAGCGAAGCGGCCCGTTTTTCCGGATAGCGCGTGGCCAATTCGTTGACTTCCGCGTCGAGTTGAGGCGTGACCGAAAATCCATCCTGGCGTTGCAGAGGATTCGGGATGGGTTCCGTGTCCGTCACGTTTATGGCATTCATCGGTCGCACTCTCCCATCACAAAATCGAGCGAACCTAAAATCGCCACCGTATCGCTGATCATCGCGCCGGGAAAAATCTTCGGTATAATGCTCAAATTGACAAAGCTTGGAGAGCGGATTTTTAGACGGTACGGCACGCCGCCGCCCTTGCTATTGATGTAAAAACCCAACTCACCCTTGGGATTTTCATGGCCGAAATAGACTTCACCTGGCGGGCAATTCATCCCTTCGGTCACCAGCATGAATTGGTGGATCAGCTCCTCCATCTTCGTCATCACCTTTTCCTTGGGAGGCAAGAGAATTTTGCCGCTGTCGTAATTGACCGGCTCATTCGATTTATTGTCCGCGCCGCCGGGGATTTTCCTGATGCACTGCTCCAAAATCCGCACGCTTTGGCGCATTTCCTCCATGCGGACCAAATACCGATCATAACAGTCGCCGACTGCCCCAATTGGAACGTCAAACTCCAGGTCCTTGTAGCAGAGGTAGGGTTGTTTTTTTCGCAAATCCCATTCAATGCCGCTGCCGCGCAGGTTGGGGCCGCTCAAGCCGTAGTCCAATGCGTCCTGCTTCGAAATCACGGCCAGATTCCGGACGCGATCCACCCATATCCGGTTGCGGGTCAGCAGCGTCTCAATTTCATTGAGGGCGGGAATGAATTCCTCGCAGAATTTTTTGCATTGGTCCAGCCAGGTCACCGGAATATCGCGCATGACGCCGCCCACCCGCGTGTAACTGGTCGTAAAACGGGCACCGGACACGGCTTCGGCCAAATCGTAAATCTTTTCGCGCTCGGTGAACAACAGGAGAAACACGGTCACCGCTCCCACGTCCATTGCAAAAGCCCCCAAGCCCAGCAAATGCGCCGAAATGCGGGCAAGTTCCGCGCACATCACACGGATGTACTGGCACCGCGGGGGCAATTTATCGTGAATGCCCAAAAGCTTTTCCACCGCCAGGGCGTAGGCCACGTTATTGGCCAGCGGCGCCAGATAATCCAAACGGTCGGTGTAGGGAATAAACTGCGTGTAGGTCATGTTCTCGGCGATTTTTTCATCGCCCCGATGCAAATAACCCACGTCCGGGTCGGCCTTGGTGATGATTTCCCCGTCCAACTCCAGCACGATGCGCAACACCCCATGAGTGGCAGGATGCGAAGGCCCCATGTTCAGCACCATGCGCTCGTCCTGAAATTCCGGAATGCTGTCCGCCGCCTGCGCGGTGCGGGCCAGGCTGTCCTTGTATTCAATCTCTTGAACTGTAGGCATGAAATTATTTCTTCGTAATCGGGCCGGGCCCTTTGGGATGGCCATGCGCCTCCCGGATGTCTTTGCGCCTTTCCAGCCGCCCCATCGTCTCGAGCGAATCCGTTTCAGGAATCCGGATTCGCGGTTCTCGCGCCATTGCGGAATTCCCACCCGCCACCGTGACGAAGGGTCCTCCCATCATTGGCGTACTTTGGGTAAAGGCGACGCCGGGCAATTCGCTTTCCTTGCCCGCCAGAGGAAAGTCTTTGCGCAACGGAAAATACGGATACCCATCCCACATCAGTATCCGCCGCATATCCGGATGGTCTCGAAAATGGATGCCCATCATGTCGTAAACCTCACGCTCATGCCAATTTGCCGTGGCCCAAACACTGACAATGCTGGGCACCTTTGACTTTTCTTCGCTCACCTCAGTTTTGATTCGCAATTCACAGCCGTGATTGAGTCCACGCAAAAAATAAATCAGCGTCCATCGCGGATCATCCCCGTAGTTGTCAATGCCGGTGATATCCACTAAATAATTGAAATCCAACTCATTCTTCGCGTACAGACAGACCTCGGCGATTTTCTCGGCGTCAGCCACCGATACGGATATTTCGCCCCGGAACTGCGGCAGTTCGGAGATTACATCTCCGAATTTCGCCTTCAGTTTTTTTGCTGCTTCCAAAGAGGTCACGATGGTCAATTCTCAGTTTTTAATCTTCAATTTCAGTTTCCAAACCGATTGGACCGAAACGAGATTTGCGCGTCATTGCGAAATGTCGCCTGGCGAATGTCACGCCGCCGCCTTTTTTAAATTCATAATGGTAAGATTTTGGACCACCGGCTCCTTGCTAATTTTGTTCTGGAGCTTCATCAGGGCATCCAAAAGCGCTTCGGGGCGCGGCGGGCAGCCGCTTACGTAAATATCCACCGGGATAATGCGGTCCACTCCCTGGAGCACGGCGTAACTGCGATACATGCCGCCGGTCGAGGCGCAGGCGCCCATTGCAATACACCATTTAGGCTCGGGCATCTGGTCCCAAATCCGTTTGAGAGAGAGCGCCATCTTGTACGTGACGGTGCCCGCAACGATCATGCAGTCGGCCTGTCGAGGGGAAAAACGCATCACTTCGGACCCGAACCGTGAGATATCGAATCTGCTGGCCCCCGCAGCCATCAATTCGATGGCGCAACAAGCCAGCCCCATGGGCATCGGCCAGACTGAGTTTTTGCGAAACCAATTAAGGGCCGCGTCCACCGTCGTGATGACAACGTCTCCCTCGATCTTCGAATTGTAGCCGATCTCACTTTGCGCTTGCATAATTGCCGATGAAAATGGCAGGCGAAAAATGTAAAGGCTGGGTTGGGCGGGGGCAAGTGAATTTGTGATTTTTTTCACAAGCGGTCGCCCGAGCATTGCTTTTTTCCGGTGAACTTGCATTTCGCAAACGCATTTTGTTGAAAAGTGCGTTATTCCAAGGGCATGAGGCATGCTTAACTTAAGTTTATGGCAAAAAGGAAAAGCGCATCGCCTCGCGGGCAAACAAAAACGGCCATCCATGCCCATGGGACAATTTTCAACTCGCTGGTCACGCCCGATATGGTGGAAAACAGGGCGCGGGAACTGGCGCTCATTGCCGGACGCGAGCCGAACCGGGTGACGCCATCGGATCGGATTCAGGCAAAAAAAGAATTGTTGGGTGATGACTCGGGCGACGCCCCGGTGGATGACCCCGGAATTGTTCCCAGCGGGATGGGCGCGCCCCCGGTCTCGATGGGGCGGCAAAGAGAGCGTCATTTGCCGACGGACGATGAGACGGAGATTCAAACCGTCCAGGAGGGACTGGACCAAGCCGAACACGATGAAATGGTGCAAGCGGCCAAAACCAGGACAAAAAGCGAGGGCTGACCGCGGCTTATGAAGATTCGTGTTTCCGGAAAATCCATTTCCAAACATCCATTGACGCTGGAACGCCGCGAGCTTAAACCCGAGCGGTTCATCGAAAAAGAGTATCGTAGCGGGCGCGAACGGCACACACAGAAAAGGTATATACCGGCGGCGGTGAATTATTCTCTTGAAACGCGGAGTCGCTGGAAATCGCCTGTCGCGCGGGCGCGGACGCCGGAGTCCAGGCCCAGACGTTCGCCAAGCACATTGCAATTGAACCGCAGCAACGTCAAACGGAAGCCCTCAGCCCGCGGGCGGACACGGTAACTATGACCACGGAAATCCCGCAAAAATCCTGGGACCGATTTTCTCAACAGCTCAAAGACTGGTATCGCGGGGTCATCAGCATCCGTTGGATCCAACCGGGAGGGGAATTGCGCGTTGTCGCCCGGGATATGCCTTTGCAGCGCTTTGTGTTCCAAAAGCAAAATGATTCATGCAATGATACGATGACCGTGGAAGCCGGTCCGCCCAATGAACGGCCTTTGCAACACCAAATTGTTGAGCCGTTCCGCTTTGTCCTGAGAAAAAACGACGAAAGTGGACGCTATAACGAATTGGAAATTCTCGCTGAAACTGGAAAAACTGAAATCAGCTTCACTCCCGGCCTCGATCCAATGCTACTGGAAAAACTGGCGGCATGAAATCACCCTTTTTCTGAACAGGGTCCGAACCAGTCCGGATTTGAAACATTAGCTGGCGCCCCCCGCCGCTCCCGGGTCCCTGACCTTTTTCTCCAATTCCGCCACGCGCCTGAGAAGTTCCGGCAATTGTCGCAGCGCGACGACTTGCCTTTTAACGTCCCGGTCCGGTTGTGCCGGTATCCACAGCCATTTTTCACCATCGGGTATATCGTGCATTACGCCGGATTTAGCGCCCACGATCACCTGGTTTCCCACTTTCAAATGGCCCGCGACGCCGACCTGTCCGGCCAGGACCACATAATTCCCAAGCTTCGAACTGCCTGCTATGCCCGCCTGCGCCACCAGCAGGCAGCCCTCGCCAATCTGCACGTTGTGCGCGATCTGGACCAAATTATCAATTTTTGTGCCCCGTCCGACAACGGTCGAACCCAGGGCGCCGCGATCAATCGTCACTCCCGCGCCAATTTCGACGTCCTCGCAAATGATCACGTTCCCGATTTGAGGAACCTTTCGATGCACCGGACCGTCCTGCACATAACCAAAGCCGTCCGAACCAATCACCGAATTTGCATGGATCCGCACCCGATCGCTAATTTGCGTGCGCGGATACAGGGTCACGTTCGGAAATAGATTCACGTCCTCGGAAAGCGCGCAATCGTCACCGACAACAATTCCAGCCTGCAAAACGGTCCGCGCCCCAATGCTGACGCGTTCGCCAATCACGCAATGCGGACCCACCCGGGCGGTCGGATCAATTTTCGCCGATGCCGCCACCACTGCCGTTGGATGAATTCCGGCGTCGAATTTTTTTTCCGGGAAAAACAAAGCGAGGGCCTTGGCAAAGGCCACACGCGCGTTGGGAACCTGGACCACCGTCTTTTTGGCCGAGGAAAAGCGTTTATCAGCAATGATGGCAGTGGCGGCGCTCTGTTCGGCCCGGGAAAAAAACCCCACGTTTTCGGCGAACGTCAGATCTCCCGGACGGGCATTTTCAATTGTGGCGAAATGATTCAGGATGGCCATTGGATCGCCGATGACCTGTCCCCCGACGTGTCTTGCTATCTCTTCTGTTGTAAAAGGCATCTTTGGATGATGATTGACCATTTGCAATTTTCGCGCCAGCGAAAATACGCCAGGCACAGGGCTGAGGGCGCATTTACGCATTGTTCTTAATTCCAGAGTTGGTTCCAGTGGTGATGGCGGCGGGCTTCGTCCAAAGCCAGCAGGTGGCGAAGTCCTTGAGGT
>JBOHXA010000246.1:0-4440 GCA_050737335.1 Limisphaerales bacterium
ACCGTTTCCTGGACCAATATGTCACCCAAAAGGCCGCCGTGACCGCGACAACAATGGCCGCGAGGCAATATGACGGGTTTAGGGCGATCCAGCGAAGCTGAGACCCGCACAGAGCGCCGCCGATGAACCCCACACCGCCCATCACGACCACGCCGGTAAGCGCTATATTGGATGCCCGTTTGGCAGCTTCATCGCTTACGTATCTGCCTGATTTTCCAAGAACTTGTGCCATGAGAACGCCAAAAGCGTTTTTTGTGCCATCCAGAAGGCCCATCGAAATCCTCACCTATAGCCAATCTGCACTTTTCAAACATCGTTCCCAGCATGAGCGCCCAGGGCAATTGCTACGACAACGCCGCCATGGAGTCGTTTTGGAGCACCCTCAAAAGTGAACTGGTCCACCGAGAGAACTTCCAAGACCTGGCTCACGCCAGATTGGCCATCTTCGATTACATCGAAATCTTTTATAACCGGCAGCGGCTCCGCAGCGCTCCGGGTTATCAGTCTCCTGTGGGATTTGAACAACAATTAATGTATAAAAATAACTGAAGACTCTCTGTCCGTTTTTTTCGGATGAACTCCAGTTGCAGCAATGGCAGCAATTTTCGATAGACCTCTCGAAACCCCGCATTGTGTTCCAGCAGGGTTTGATCAATTTCGGCCAGCCGTTTCAGAATGGTTGCGTTCTCCGCCAGTTCTTCGCGCATTTTCACAAAGGCGCGAATGACGTAAAGGCTCATTTCCACCGCGCGTTCGCTGCGCAGGATGTTCGCTGCTTGCAACGCGCCGTGTTCTGTGAAAGCCCACGGACGATACGCCGCGCCGTGATGCTTTCGGGAACTGGTCGCAAACTGCGACCAGTTCGGCGAAGCCGCTTGTGATGAACTTATCGCAATTCGCGATGAGTTCGGATCACGCAATGCGGCAAACTCGTCCGCTGTAAGCTGAAAGCAAAAATCATTTTGAAAGCGATGCCGGTTGCGTTTGAAAGATTCATTAAAACGTTTTGTCGGCACGCCGTAAAGAGCCGCCAAGTCAGCGTCGAGAATCACGCGCTGCCCGCGTATCGTCAAAATCAGCAATTCAATTGGCCGCTTCGATTTCATTTTTTCGCAAATCACAATTTGTGACATCCGTTGAACTGGTCACAACTTGTGACCAGTTGCTGGTTGCCATTATTCTTCATGACACCTTGATTTCGTATGGCGTCTGCCGGACAACAATGCGCTCCGCTTGCAAACGGTCGCGGCCAAGCAGACAACCGGCGCAATAGATAACTTTTGGGAGCAGTGCTCACGCGACAAGCCAGGCCTATCGGCACCAGGGAGCGTTCGCGCCGGAGAGTCGGGCGGCGATTCCCTAGAACTACGAGCGATCTTTCGGGCAAAAGCTCTGCGGTGGGCCGCGCTCGCGCAGATGAAGGAGAGTGACGCGCCGTTCCGCGGACGAACGTGGTCAACCTGAGAAACCAAAAGAGTTTTTGGACAGGATGAACAGGATGAAAACGGGATGAAGACCGGAAAGAAAAACTGACCGCGTCTCTCGTCAGTCGTCGCGGTCATCCTTCGTCTCCGGCACTGCCCTCGTAAAGCACCCGCCCGGTGCGTTTACAGACGATAACAATTTCGGACGAATTCAATCCCGGCGAATTCGCCGCGATTCTTAAATACGATCCGTAAATCCTTCGGCTCCGCCGCGACCGGCAAATAAATTCGTGGGCCGGCCTCCGCGCCATCCAGTACCTTTGCCTCGTTAAACATTTTCTGCGAAACGTACCGCGCCGCCCGCTCGAGGGCTTCGGCTCGCGTAATACGATGCCCGGCGGGAATTTCCTTCCCTTGATTTTGTCCGTCTGAATTGGGGTTCATAATTGCCATGCATCTTCCTCCTGTTTGGCAGTCAAGGCCAGTGTTCCAGCGTTGAAATCCTCACGCACCCGATCAAAGGCGCCTCCACCGGGTTCAGAATTGAATGATGTGGCGAAATTCGTCCGGAAACCGTGAGAGAATCATTGCGACGTCCGATTCTTTTGCGGCCAGGCATTCCGTTTTACTTGGCCAAGTCTCTCTCCGTCTTGAGCCTCAATTGTCCGCATGCCGCGTCAATATCATGCCCTTTCTCGCGCCTCAACGTGGCCGTGACTTTTTGCCTTTCCAGCGCTTTCAAAAATTGTTCGCACACCTCGTCCGATGGGCGTTTCCAGGGCAGCCCTTCCACCGTGTTATAGGGAATCAGGTTCACCTTCGCAAAAATCTTTTTTGCCAGCGCCGCCAGCGGACGGGTTTGTTCCACCGAATCATTCACGCCCGCGATTAAAATATATTCGAGCGTGATCATCCGCCCCTTTTTTTCCTGATATTCCATGCAGGCGGCCACGAGTTCGGACAGCGGATACTTTTTATTCACGGGCATGATTTTACCGCGCGTTTCATCCGTCGCGCCGTGCAGCGAGACCGCCAGCCGAAATTGCGACGGCCCGGCGGCGAGCCTGCGAATTTGCGGCGCCAGGCCGCTCGTCGAGATGGTGATCTTCCGCGCGCCAATGCCGCCGCCCCACGGCGCGTTCAAAATCCCGAGCGCCCTCATGAGATGATCATAATTCGCCAGCGGTTCGCCCATACCCATCACGACGATGTTGTCCACCGCGCGCGACGACATTGGAGCCGCGCGCGCCAGCGGGCGGGCGGGGTCGGCTTGCTCCGGATCCGCCGCGTCCCGCCCCCGCATTCGTTCCACTGAAAGCACTTGCTCGATCATTTCATGCGGTTGCAAGTTCCTTTTCCATCCTTCCAATCCACTGGCGCAAAACCGGCAGCCGTAGGCGCAACCGACCTGTGTGGAAATGCAGAGCGTATGGCGGTCGCTGGCTTCGCCGTAAAGGCCGGGATTGGCGGGGATCAATACGCTTTCGATCAGTGAATGGTCGGCGAGCCGCCAAAGAAATTTTTCGGTGGTATCCGGCGAACCCTGCTTGCGAACGAGTTCCGGGACTTCGAGAGAGAAATGCCCGCTCAATTTCGAGCGCAATTCCTTCGGCAAATTCGTCATGGCGTCCCAGGCTGCCACCCGGCGAACATAGAGCCATTCGAGCAATTGCGTGAGGCGATAAGCGGGCTGGCGCCAGGATTTGAACCGGGCCTCAAGCTCGTC
The DNA here is from genome assembly GCA_050737335.1 of Limisphaerales bacterium. GTDB lineage: Bacteria > Verrucomicrobiota > Verrucomicrobiia > Limisphaerales > UBA11358 > UBA11358. The sequence continues at coordinate 3,151 of JBOHXA010000246.1, forward strand.
ACGCGACTGGGATTTGATATCGGGCATTTGGATAATCTACAATGAAACGTTCAAGCATTGAAGCGGGGAATGAATCCCGATTTCAGGGCATTTTAGCTCGACATCCGAATTCTTACCGTATAGAAATGTAATGAGAAACCTTATTAGCGCTATGAAACTGTTTCCCGACCCGCCTGTCACCGCCATTGTCGCATGGTTCTCCATGGCTCTGATGGGGCACGCGGCTGTGGATACCGTCACCACCGCGGCCGACAGCGGCCCCGGGTCCTTGCGCAACGCCATCGCCGCCGCCAGTCCGGGCGACACAATCGTCTTTTCGGCCGCACTCGCCGGCCAAACCATTCAATTAGACAGCGGCGAGCTTTTGATCTCGCAGGACGTGACGATAGACGCATCCGCGCTTGCGGGCGGCATTTTCATTGACGGTGGCGGCGGATCGCGCGTGCTGGAGATTGGGGATGCGGATGTCACGATGAATTCGCTCACGTTGACCAATGGCTACGCCAACGGTGACGTGGGCGGAGGGGTTCTGCTTGACGATGCGACCACCAGTTTAAGCGCCAGCAACTGCGTTTTCTGTGGCAATTCCGCCGAATTCGGCGGCGGCATTTGCGCCTACGGCATTTTGACCCTCGACGGCTGCACCGTCTCGGGCAATTCCGCGATTGTTTTTGGCGGCGCTGTTTATGCCTACGGGGGTGACGTCAGCGGGAATAACTGCACATTTTCGGGCAATTCGGTCACGGACGGCGGCGGCGCGATTGATGGCGAATTCAGCGGGGTGACGCTCGAGAACTCCACTGTCTCAGATAACGTCGCGTCTATTTTCGGCGGGGGGGTGGATTCCGACAATGAAGGCACTCTCTATCTGACCAATTGCGCTTTCCTGGGCAACTCGAGCGGGACTGGAGGAGCGCTCTCCGTTCAAACGCCGGCAACCGCAATCAACTGCACTTTTTCGGACAATATATCCACCAATGGCGCCGGCGGTGGCATAGCCAATTACGACACGTTGACGCTCAACAATTGCAGCTTTTTCGCCAATAGTGCGACCAATGCCAACGGGCAGGGCGGCGGTGTCCTCAACAGCGGCATATTGACCATGAGCAATTGCACCCTGTTCGGCAATTCGACTCCGAACGGCTCGGGCGGCGGGATATACAACGCGGACACTCTCACCGCGGCCAACTGCACCCTGGCCGACAACGCGGCAGCCAACGGCTCAGGCGGCGGCCTTGCCAGCTTCACGGCGACAAATGTGCTGATTAACTGCACCATTTCCAGCAACTC
>JBOHXA010000247.1:0-1399 GCA_050737335.1 Limisphaerales bacterium
TATTTGAGCGACGCGCTCGCCGCGCAGGTCGGCGGCATCGGCATCGCGCCCGGTGGCAATATCGATTACGTCACTGGACACGCCATTTTTGAAGCCACACACGGAACCGCGCCAAAATACGCGAACAAAGATCAAGTCAATCCCGGCAGCGTTTTGCTTTCCGGCGAAATGATGTTCCGCTATCTCGGCTGGACGGAAGTTGCCGATTTAATTTTGAAAGGCTTGAACGGCGCGATTGCGTCCAAGCGCGTGACTTACGACTTTGCGCGGCAAATGACCGGCGCGACACAAATCAAATGCTCTGAGTTTGGCGACAACATCATTGCGAACATGTAAATTTTTGCGCAGCGCGCCAAATCATTCAAAAATCTACGGGCGGCGGCGACGTTGGGGGATAATTAACATCGCGCGCCGCCCGTTGTCCGGAAACATTCCGGACAAATTTTCCTTATTTCCCACATCCAACCCTCACCCGTCCTGACGGACACCCTCCCCCATCTGATGGGAGAGGGACGGGGTGAGGGCATGACGACCCTCCGCAAGGAGTCACGTCACCACCCGCGCAGCGGGAATGCTCCAATCGCTGTAGCCGGTGCTGCCGCCGATGGCCCGCGTGCGCGCATTGTAAGTCGCGCCCGATGTCAGGCCCGTCAATACGATGCGCCGCGACTGGGTGTAGATGCCCGCTTCCGTCCAGGCACCGCCGCCATTGGCGCTGATCTGCACCTGATACGATTTCGCATTCGTCACCGGCGTCAGTCGCAGCAGCAATTGCGTCGTCATCGGACTTTCAATATCCATGATGACCGGCGCATCCAACTGCGTTTGCACCCGGTTGGTGCTGCTCGCGTAATAACCGGAGGAGAGCAGTATGGCCAGATTTTGGCTGGCGATGGATTCCACATAACTCGCGTCCTTGCGCAACGCATTTTCCAAGGCCGTCCGCGCATTATTCTTTGCGATGGTATCCTGCGGATCGCCCGTGGCCGCCGCGATTGCTGCGCGGAACGCCTCGTCCAGCGTGGTAAGGACGGTGGTGATGACGGGCGGCGTGAGAAACGCGGCGTTGCCCGTGAGGTTGGTGATGACGTTATTGGCAAACTCGTCCAAATCCGAGTCTGAATAACTGATAAAGTCCCGGGAGACCCTGTAGTTGACTGTCATAACTGATACTTTCTAATCCCCCAATCTGCTTTCAAACAATCTGTCACATCGCCCGATGCGGCTTGGACTGTTCTTGAAATAAAAAACAGCATACACCATGCCAGCAAAAATCCTGGCGGCTCGCTTCATTCCATGAATTTTTATCATCAACGGGCGAATTTCCGCGATGAACAGGTGAACTTCCATGACAAACAGGCAGACTTCCATTACGGACATGGGAACTTCTGCAATGAAC
>JBOHXA010000248.1:0-2636 GCA_050737335.1 Limisphaerales bacterium
ACGGAGACCTCCGCCGCGGCCACCGTGATGATGAAAAACACCAGCACCTGACCGTCTAATTTGTTGTTAAACCTCGAAAAAGCGACCAGGGCGAGGTTTGCCGCGTTGAGCATCAGCTCCAGCGACATGTAAATCACCAGTAAATTGCGGCGCGTAACCACCCCAAACAGGCCCAGCGCGAACAGCAAAAAACTGACCGTCAAATAATGTTCAATTCCAACGTGCATTTTTATTATCGTTGCCGCTATTTTTCCCGTTTGCTCAAAAGGATGACCCCGACCATCGCCACCAGCAACAACACGGAAACAACCTCAAACGGCAAAACGTAACTGGTGAAAAGCACTTTTCCCAGGGCGGTCGTGCCCCCTTCCACGACGGGCGCCGATGGCGCGCTAAGCGGCGTCGCGCCCATGCCCTTAAAAAAAATGGCCAGGATCGCGCCCACCGAAACCACGCCGGCGACCAGCCCGTATATTTTAACCTTTCGAAGCGCTTCAGCCTTTAGATCCAGCAGCATGATCACGAACAGAAACAACACAATGACCGCCCCCGCATAGACCAATATCTGCACCCACGCCAGAAAAAAGGCATGCAGAAGCACGAACAATCCGGCCATCGAAATAATGGTCAGCACCAGGAACATCGCGGCGGTGACCGGGTTGCGACTGAATGGATTGGCGATCACCAGGGCGGCGAACCCAAGTGTGAGCACCGCAAAAATGTAAAATAAAACGTTTGTTAAATCCATGTCTTAAAAAGCGATTGAGCGCCCGGCTCCGCGACTGGTCTCGCGGCGAGAGCGCTTCCTGCCGCAAACAAATGTCGTATCAGCGGGATTCATCCGTCGCTTAAACTTTTACAGGAAAATCCTCCTGCTCCGTGGCTTCTTCGGCCTTGTGTTTCCACTTCTGGATCCCGGCATGAACTCCGCCCAGGGAAAGCAGTTTCTCCTTGTTGAACACCAGTTCCTGCCGCGACTGTCCGGTGATGGAATAGTCTTTCAACAGAAAAATGGCTTCTTCAGGACAGACCTCCTGGCAAAGGCCGCAATAGATGCAGCGGAGCATGTTGATTTCAAATTCCTGGGGCGTCTTTTCGGCGTTCGGACGGTCGGCCAGCTCGCCGGTCGGCCCCGGCGGAATGATTTTAATGGCCTTGGGCGGACACACGAATTCGCAAAGCTGGCAGGACACGCACTTGGTCTTGCCTTCCTGGTCCCGCACCAGATACGGCGCGCCGCGATACCCTTCAGGCACGGTCCATTTTTGTTCCGGATATTCCATGGTCACCGCTTTGCCTTCAAACAAGGTTCGCCAGGCATGGCGGACGGTGACTTTGATTCCGCCCACGATGGCAGGCAGATAAAGCCGCTCCCAAACGGTCAATGGTTTGCGATTAACAATCATGTCCAGAACTCGTTCAACTTGCCGCCCACAAGGCGACGGCCGTCAGCAAAATGTTCACCAGCGCCAGCGGCACAAATCGGCGCCAGCCTAAATCCATCAACTGGTCGTAGCGAAAGCGCGGGAACATCCAACGCACCCAGATAAACACCGTCATGAGCGCGCACAGTTTGACCAGAAAAATGATGATCTGCAAAACGCCGATGCCAATGCTGTGGGCCGGCTGGTCCAGTCCCCAAAACGGGAGGGTCCATCCGCCGAAAAACAGCGTGACCATCATTCCCGCCGCCGCCGCCATATTGGAGTATTCGGCAAGAAAGAACAACGCGAACTTCATCGAGCTGTATTCGGTGTGGTAGCCGCCCACCAGTTCCGTCTCCGCCTCGGGCAGGTCAAAGGGCAGCCGGTTGGTTTCCGCGAAACTGGAGATCAGAAATATGATAAAGGACAGCGGCGCGTAAATGACAAGCCATCCGTGTTGCGCCTGCCAACTGATAATCGTGCTTAAATTCAAATTGCCCGCGATCAGAAAGACGGGAATCACGCTCATGCCCATGGCAATCTCATAGGAGATCAACTGCGCGCTGGACCGTATGCCGCCCAGGAACGGAAACTTTGAATTCGCCGCGTAGCCCGCCAGGACGATCCCATACACGCCCAGCGATGTGATGCCAAAGGTGTAGAGAATCCCCACGTTCAGGTTCGCAATGACCATTTGTTGGCGCCCGATATATGAACCGAACGGAAGGATGGCGATGACCAGGATGGAAGGAATAATTGCCAGAGCCGGCGCGAGCCAAAAATACGCCTTATGCACGCCGGCCGGCGTAAAATCCTCCTTGAGCATGAATTTCAGGCCGTCGGCCAGCGGCTGAAAAATTCCCCACCGCGTCAATACCGGCCCCACGATGGGAATATACTTCATGAACGGCGGAGCCACCCGATTGGGCCCGACACGGTCCTGGATCCAGGCGGACACCTTTCGCTCCACCAGCACGGTGTATCCGGCAACGGTGTGCAATATTCCCAGCGCCAGCACGACTTTAACAAAGCTGAATATGATAAAGTTTCTGTCCATGTTATAGTAACTTCATTTCGGCCAAACGATCCCCTTCACCGAGCATGTCTCGAATTATCTGTTCCGACCACGGCTCAGACTTTTCCGAGAACTTTCTCCAATCTTTTTGCAACTCCTCAAGAGGTACAAACCTGCCGCTCAGAGAGGTCCCGCGC
>JBOHXA010000249.1:0-2387 GCA_050737335.1 Limisphaerales bacterium
GTGCTTTACCATCCGATGTATTTCCAGAAACGGCTGAAAGTTTGTTTGAGCGCTTTGCCGGGCGGCGGCCCGGCGACGGTGTTGGAGCCATGGCGCGGCAATTACAAGAAGGCGCCAGGCTATGACGGTCGGCATTGGCATTGGTATCAGTACACCTATCAGGTATTTGCCAACGATCCAGGGCTGGATTCCTGGACTCCGGAAAAGGGTCGCCAAATGATGCCAGCCTTGTTGAGCGATTGGAGCGCCAAGGGTCCGCCGCACAATTTCAGATCTGCCAAAGGCGCCTCGGAAGCATCGGTAACCCGCCAAGTCGGGCCGGGAAAAACGGCTGTGCTCTGGAAATTCCGCGGGGCCGCTTCTGTCGCCATGCTCCGTGTCAGGATTGAGCCAACGAATAATGCGGACGCGTTGTTTAACACCTGGCTGAAGATTACCTTTGACAATGCGCCGGTCCCGCAAATTGAAGCTCCGCTGGGCTGCTTTTTTGGCGCCTATCGAACCAGTCTTAAAAGTTCGTATGCGTCCCTGCTGCTGGGCTATTCAAACAGCACGGCGTATTGTCGTTTTCCGATGCCGTTTTGGAAATCGGCGGTGATGCGATTACAAAATCGAAGCCAAAGTGGAGTCACCATCGCGGCCACTGTTGATTTTCGGAAGGCGACCGCAAAGCTGTATCCACGAAAAACGTGTGGTTATCTGTTTGCCCATTACCATCGGGAGGACCCTCGCGTGGAAGGAAGGGACTATATGTATCTGGATACAAGCGGTTCGGGGCAGGTCGTCGGGCAGGTGGATGCCCGTTGGAATACAAGCGAGGAAGAGGACGAACGCACTTATTTTGACGGGGACGAAACCCCGCGGATCATGGGTGACGGATATGAAGATGATCACGACATGGGATGGGGACTGCAAAATTTGACGGAACCGGTTTTCGGCGCTTTTGATTCGAAGGGAGGATCGGGATGCGTTTATCGTTTTTTATTGCCGGACATGTATTGCTTCTCCCGATCCATCAGATATGGCCACCAGACTTATGGGCCTCATTCACCTTTGGGCCACGAGGGGCTCTACCACGTGGGCAGTGAAGAAAGCGTCGTTTTTTGGTATGGAACTTCCGTCCCCAGGCTCGTGCAAACCGATGAAATGGACGTGGGAAACGCGAGATCGCGGGCGGCTCACCGTTATCATGCGAAGGGAGATGTCGAGCGCGTCAAAGGCGATTGGTGGTATAGCGGGCAATTTGACAATGTCTCGATCAAGACTCCGCCAATTGCGGACCAGGGCCTCTCCTTTACCAACAGCAGCACATTTACTGTTTCGATTCTTCCACGCAATCAGGGCGTTCGCCTCCGGCGTCGGTGTGATAAGGCAAATAATCGCCAGGAGGCCCGCGTGTATATTGACGGGGATTTAGTCACCGAACGCCCATGGTATAGCGTGGATTACGAGAAGGCCTATCGAGGTATCCGGTGGCTTGACAGCGATTTTGAAGTGCCGCGGCGTTACACCAAAGGCAAGAACAAAATAACGGTCCGGATCGAGTTTGTTTCTTCACAGACCGGCCGGTGGGATGAATACCACTATTGGGTTTACAGCTACCTGCCGAATTAAAACGATCCAAACTTGAAAATAAAAACAATAAGCCGCGGGCGCGGAAATCAATTTGGATTGCAGCGTTGCTTTGGCGGCCAGCGGCAACGATAGTAAACGCACTCCTGTTTGAAATAGTTGCATTCGCATGATGTTGAGGGATGGAAATTTATGATGACTCGGCGTCACGCAATTAAGGTCGGCGCTGTGGCGGGGCTGGGCCTTGCGGCGCTGCCCCGGACAGTTGCCGGGACCGCGTCCCTGACGCGGGACCCGACGGGCGCGGGCGCCGAACCAGCGGCTGAATTGGCCGCCCGCATTCTCGCCGACCGGACGCTTTCCACGGCACGTTGCATGGCCCGGGACCTCTTAAAGGGCGGCCTCAACGCCGGCGGCAATTATGACCAGGTTTGGATCCGCGATACCAACACCTTTATTGAAGTTGCGCTTGAAGTGAATCCACCGGCGCTTTTCCGCGAGGCGCTCCTGAATTTTTTCAAGTTCCAGGGCGATCATGGCGACATTGTGGACGGTTACCGGCGTTACGACGCCCGGAGCGTCGGCGGCGCCCGTCTCAGTTCCCTGGCGCCAGACTGGATGGCTTTCAAAAATACGGTCGAAACCGACCAGGAATCATCGCTGGTCCAGGCGCTCTTCAAATATATCACGGTCACAAATGACCAGGGCATTCTTGACGAAAAGATTGCCGGAATCACCGCCCGCGAAAGGCTCGGCCGCGCTTTGAATTATGTCTTAACCGAACGGTTTGATCGCAAGCACGGACTGGTTTGGGG
>JBOHXA010000250.1:0-2321 GCA_050737335.1 Limisphaerales bacterium
TTGTTGACGATGGTCGGGCACATCCAAAGGCCCAGCACGGCCGGAAAATAGGGCGGCTTGATGCGCGGATAGGCGCGCTTGCCTTCCAACGACTCGATCAGCCCGGTCTCCTCTCCGCAGATGTAAGCCCCGGCGCCGCGATGCACGTAAATTTCCAGGTCATAGCCGCTGCCCAGGATGTTTTTCCCGAGAAAATGTTTCGACCGCGTTTCGGCGATGGCCCGATTGAGGATTTTTGCGCCGTCCACCATTTCCCCGCGAATGTAGATGTAGGCCAGATGCACGTCATTGGCGTAACAGGCAATGATCATGCCTTCCAGCATCTGATGCGGGTCCTTATACATGATTTGCCGGTCCTTGAAGGTGCCCGGTTCGGATTCATCCGCGTTGCAAATAAGATAGATCGGCTTGCCGCTCTTGCGGTCCACGAAACTCCACTTCAGCCCGCACGAAAATCCGGCTCCGCCCCGGCCGCGCAGCCCGGCAATTTTCACGTCCTCCCGGATCTGCTCCTGGGGCGACTTTTTATTTCCGTCCGGCAGGTCCCTGGGCTTCATTGCCAGCGCCTTTTTCAAAGCCTCGTAACCGCCGTGGCGCAGATAGCACTCCAGGTCCGTCGTGTAGCCCGGCTCATCGGCGTGCTTCAAAATCAATCTGTATTCTTGCGGCATAGCTTGACTCCTGCTCAAAAATCTTTAGTTTGCCACTGCTCCGGCCTGCCCGATGGTGTAACGGTAGCACAACAGACTCTGAATCTGTTTGTCATGGTTCAAATCCATGTCGGGCAGCCATTGCATCGCGTCATTTGCTCTATTCCAGCCCCGTCAGAATCTGGTCCGCCACCTTCGTGCTCACGCCCTGATAAAAGGCGTCATTACACATCATCACCGGCGCGGTCCCGCAACTGGCAAGACATTCAACGAACTCGACCGTGAACTTTCCGTCTTTCGTCGTCTGCGGCCCATGCGCGCGGGTGTCCAACCCCAGTTTTTCGCAAAAATGTTTATGCAATTCATAGGCGCCCCCAAGCGCGCAGCTCAAGGTCCGGCAAACTTTGATTTGAAACCTACCCATCGGCTTCTCGCGCAACATTGGATAAAAGGTCACCAGCTCATAGACGTTCACGGGCTGCAATCCCAGTTTCTTCGCGGTCCATTCAACCGCCGGCTGGGAAATCCAGCCAAACCGGTCCTGGATCGCATGCAACACCATGAGCGAGGCCGCGCGTTTTTCCGGATAATGCGTCAGCAACTCGTTCACTTCGGCCTCAAGGTCCAGGCTCGCTGAAAAATCGGCCTGCGGCTGAAGCGGATTCGGAATCGGATCGGTATGCGTTGGGTTGGTTGGGTTCATCGGTCGCATTCTCCCATCACAAAGTCCAGCGATCCCAGGATCGCCACCGTGTCGCTGATCATGCAGCCGGGAAAAATCTTCGGAATAATGCTAAGGTTGACAAAGCTTGGCGCCCGGATTTTCAGCCGGTAAGGCACTCCGCCCCCCTTGCTGTTGATGTAAAAACCCAATTCGCCCTTGGGATTTTCGTGCCCAAAATAGACTTCCCCAGGCGGACAATTCATTCCTTCGGTCACGAGCATGAACTGATGGATCAATTCCTCCATCTTCGTCATCACCTTTTCCTTGGGCGGCAACAGGACTTTCCCGCTGTCATAGTTGACCGGCTCTTTCGATTTGTTTTCCGCGCCGCCCGGAATCTTTTTGATGCACTGCTCCAAAATGCGCACGCTCTGGCGCATCTCCTCGATGCGCACAAGGTAACGGTCATAGCAGTCGCCCACCGTGCCGATGGGCACGTCAAATTCCAGGTCTTTGTAGCAAAGATAAGGCTGTTTTTTGCGCAGGTCCCACTCGATACCGCTGCCGCGCAGGTTCGGGCCGCTCAGTCCATAGTCCAGCGCGTCCTGCTTCGAGATCGCCGCCAGGTTGCGGACGCGGTCCACCCAGATTCGATTGCGTGTTAGAAGCGTTTCAATGTCGTTGAGCGCGGGAATAAACTCCTCGCAGAATTTCCCGCACTGGTCCAGCCAGGTGGTTGGGATGTCGCGCATGAGGCCGCCCACCCGGGTGTAACTGGTGGTAAAACGCGCGCCACAAACGGCTTCGGCCAGGTTATAAATCTTTTCACGCTCCGTGAAGATCAGCAGAAACACGGTCACCGCGCCCACGTCCATGGCGAAGGCTCCCAATCCCAGCAAATGGCTCGAAATCCGGGCCAACTCCGTACACATCACCCGAATGTATTGGCAACGGGGCGGCAATTTTTCGTGAATGCCCAGCAATTTCTCCACCGCCAGGGCATACGC
>JBOHXA010000251.1:0-1251 GCA_050737335.1 Limisphaerales bacterium
GCCACCGGCGGAGACGGTGAGTTGCGCTAATTTGCTGGCGCGGGCGCCCTTCGACGTTTTCCTGCGGACTTCCGTTTGACCCGCTCCACAAACTTTCACTATACTTTGGCCGTGAAAGCTCTCCGAAGATTGCGCCGGGCCGCACGGGCCGCCGAACTTCAAGATGTTCCAATTCCCAACCCCGGGCCGGATGAAGTCTTGTTGAATGTGAGTTATTGCGGACTATGTGGTTCGGACCTTCACGCTTTTCTAAATCACCGCGGCTACGAAGGATTTCCGGAAAGTTTTACTTTCGGCCACGAATTTTCCGGCACTGTCGAAAACACCGGGCCGGGCGTGAGCCGGTGGAAAGGTGGAGACCGCGCGGTTGTCGTGTCGGTGCAGGGTTGCCTGGAAAAGAGTTGTCCGTATTGCAGTATTGGATTCTCGCAACTTTGCCGGAGCCGAAAAATTATTGGCATTCATCTGGACGGCGGCATGGCCGAATATTCGGTCGTTAATCAAAAATACCTTATTCCGCTTCCGGAAGGAATGGACATGATGGCCGCCGCTTTGTCGGAGCCGCTTTCCGTGGCTGATCATTGCGTCAGGGACTGCGCAAAGCCGGTGAAGGGCGAATTGGCGGTGGTTTCCGGGCCGGGAATTATTGGAATGCTTTGCGCCCTGGTGGCGCGGTCCAGCGGTGCGGAGGTGGTCGTGGTGGGAACGGAAACGGACGATCAACTGCGCCTTCCGGTGGCCCGAAAAATAGGCTTTGAAACCTTGGTCACCGGCCGCGGGAAACCCGCCCTTGTCGAACAATTGCAGGAGCGTTTTGGACGCCTTGCGGACCAACATATTGAAGCCTCGGGGTCCCCGGCGGCCATGATCAGCGCGACCGAGGCCGTTCGTCCATTGGGCACGATCACGGTCGTGGGGCTTTACGCCGACGATGTGCCTTTAAACCTCACCAAGCTGGTCCGCAATCAAATCAATTTAAAAACCAGTTACGTCTCCGATATTCCCAATTATCAGCGGGCCGTCGAAATGTTGCATCGAGGGGAAATTCCGATAGCTGAATTGGTCCGCACCTATCCATTAAAAGACGGCTTAACGGCGTTTGCCGATGCCGAAAAGCAGGCCGTCCTGAAGCCAGTATTGGTTTGCCGGGAAATATCTGATCATTAAAGATCCATTTATGATAAAATCGTTTCGCAATACCGTTGTAGGAAGTTATCCCCGTCCAGAGCAGGTCGCCGATACGATGAAGCG
>JBOHXA010000252.1:0-1547 GCA_050737335.1 Limisphaerales bacterium
TATGCGGCGAATAGTTGTCGCATTCGCCGCAGATCAAGCGGAGAATCGGGCCATGCCTTACATTCACCAAAATCCAGTTTGGCCGAATTTGCGATGGGATAACGCCAAGCTGTTGCCGTTGCTGGCGGGCGTCCGGCATCGGCAAGGGCGTCTGCTTGGACGGATGGAAGGTCTTGGCTTTCGGCTTCGCGCGGAAGCCAGCCTGACGACGCTGACTTCCGATGTCGTCAAGTCCAGCGCCATTGAGGGTTCGCTGCTGGACGCCGCGCAAGTGCGATCTTCCATCGCCCGGCGGCTTGGCCTCGATTTTGGAGGAAACGTGAAAGCCAGTCGTGACGTGGAGGGCGTGGTGGAGATGATGCTGGATGCAACGCAAAAATACGCCGAGCCGTTGACGGTGGAACGATTGTTTGCCTGGCACGCCTCATTGTTTCCGACGGGGCGCAGTGGTATGCGGCGAATCACGGTCGGAGCGTGGCGTCCGGCAGACATCGGCGCGATGCAAGTCGTGTCCGGTCCAATGGGTCACGAGCAGCGGGTTCATTTTGAAGCGCCAGCGGCAGACCGGCTTAGGCATGAGGTGTCGGCTTTCCTTGAATGGTTTGAAGCGGCAAACGGAGTTGATGCGGTACTGAAGGCGGGCATTGCTCATTTTTGGTTTGTGATCATCCATCCGTTTGAGGACGGCAACGGGCGCATCAGCCGGGCGATAGCTGACATGGCATTGGCGCGGGCGGACGGCACGATTGAACGGTTTTACAGCATGTCCACACAAATTGAAGCCGGGAAAAAAGAGTATTATTTGAACTTGGAGCAAGGCCAAAAAGGTGGAACGGACATTACTTCGTGGTTGGAATGGTTCCTCGGTTGCCTCGGACGCGCCGTTGCCGGGGCGGAATCTGGACTGGCAAGCGTTCTGCGAAAGGCAAAAGTTTGGGAGCAAATCAACAGCCAGTCGCCGGTAAATGACCGGCTGCGCAAGGTCATAAATCGTCTGCTCGATGGGTTTGAAGGCAAGCTCTCCACTTCAAAATATGCCAAGCTCGCCAAATGTTCGGCAGACACGGCTTTGCGGGACATCAAAATTTTGCTCGACCAAGGCATTCTCATCCAAGAAGAAGGCGGAGGCCGGAACACCAGCTACCGATTGGTCGAGCCAGAAGGCCGATCGTGAAGTGTCCCGTAGCGCAGCGGCTTGTTTCGTGCGCGTGAGCTGTACGAGAATGAAGCAACGGAACTTTATTGGGCGACTGGTCAGCAGGCTGCGCAATCAGCGTGTCTGGCCGCAGGCTTTTCCTGCCGGCAAATCGCCGATTTGGAAAAAAACGACCCGTATGAACCGCCGCTCAATGCAATTGCCGGCCGCCAAGGCTCCAAGAGCGCTGCGGGCCTCAAGTCGGCGCGGCCTTGATGTATCCACCCCATCGAGCGCGCTTTGCGTTCGAAGCGACACGTGTTAAATTGATGCGATTGGTTTGAAGGGATGAAAGCGAAGATTCTAATAGTTGATGATAAGGCGGCAAACCTGCTTGCGTTGGAAGCGGTGC
>JBOHXA010000253.1:0-2429 GCA_050737335.1 Limisphaerales bacterium
CCACCACGCTGGCAATTCAAACAAAACATAAACAACTGAATAAAATCATTATGAACATAATAAAAACCAAAACTTCTCCGTCCAATGGCGCTGTTGCCGACGCACCCGCAACCAATGAAACCCGCTATCAGCGGACGAATCCCGAAGCCGAATCCAAAATTAACGATTGGATTAAAGACAATCCCAAAAATTGGGATTACATCAAGGCCATGCCCCGTGACCGGCTGGAACGCACGGTCGTCTTGAACGAAGTCCGGCATTTGGAACGGCGTCAGTATGTTGATACCGGCGTGCTGCAAAGCGTCAAAAACAACCCTGATCTAAAAGCCGCCTATGACGTGCTGTTGAAGGACGTGCCCGAAGATAAGCGCGATGAAGTCATCGTCGGCATGGAACGCGAAAAGTGGCTGAACAAGAAAGAACAGCCGCCCACTCAGACCCAAACCAGAAGGGAAGGGGTCAGAGTTTGACTGTCCAACATCATCGGTCTGGTTTCGTGACATCCAGACCGATTTTATTAAACAAGAAAAATAAGTTTTTCGTTATAGCGAAAGGCACTCATGCATGGGCATTAAAGATGCTTACAATGAAATGTTGGCCGTCTTGCGGCGTCTTTATGGAACAGGTGGCTGGCAAAGGCATACACGGCGTCAAGTTTCTGGACATTTGTATTCAGAAACAAAGCTGTCATTTTTGCCTTCACCGCCGCATCCCCATCGTGGGAGGGAAACTCCTCCAAACCCTTCATTTTGGGTTTCGCAGCCGCAAAGAGGCGCGCGGAGGTTGAGGGGGATGAAATGGGTAACGGCATACCTCCCCGGAATCCGATTGGCCGGAATATTTCCCGGTTGCGCTCCGAAAAAAACTGGTCGCAGGAGCAGCTGGCAACGCAGTTGCAACTCAAGGGCGTGGATGTCAGCCGAGACATGCTCGCCCGCATTGAGTTGTGCGTTACCAGGGTCAACCTCGATTTCCTGTTGGGTTTGCAACGGGTGTTCCGTCTTCCCATCATCCGGTTTTTCCCAAACCACATTCAAGACCTGGACGCGCTATTTGCCCAAGAGGACGCATCCCGGTTGCCCGAACCTGATTCTCCAAAGAAACCCAGGCGCAAATGCCAAAAGTTGACAAAACGGCGAAAACCGCGTTAGACAATCAGTTGGAACTTTTCAGTCTCAACCGACGTTATGAACACATTGACTCAATACGGACGAATGGCCGAGAAACACTGGCGCGAACATTGCCCCAAAATGGTGAGCGCGTTGGAGGCGAAGGGACAGTTGCACGCGATGTTGCTGGAGGCCGAGGAGAAAACGAAAGACGAGATGATCGAACTGACGCAACAGTTCAGGAGGCAGGGATTGACGCCGCAGCAAGCCCACGACCGCGCCTGGGAAATGGTGCGGGAGGAATACATCCTTCTGCCGCCGGAGTCCTAACCAACGGCCAGCCGGACGGCAAAAATCCCAATGGCTACCGCATCACCGACGAGGACCGGGTGGGCGAGGGCGGTCTCAAACAAAAGTTCCAGCAAAACCTCAAGGCGGTTGAAATCCTGCGGCGGCTCGACGCCGAGGAACGCCCGGCGTCGCCCGATGAGAAGGCCGCGCTGGTCAAATATGTCGGATGGGGCGCGATGCCCCAGGTGTTCGACGTGGACAGCGCGGGCTGGCGCAAGGAACAAATCCAGCTATCCGAAATTTTGTCCGACGAGGAACACCGCTCCGCCCGCGCCACGACGCTTAACGCCCATTATACGGCACCTGTGGTCATCCGCGCCATGTATCAGGCGGCACAGCGATTTGGGTTTCAGGGCGGAAATGTTTTGGAACCGGCCTGCGGCATCGGCCATTTCATCGGCCTCATGCCGGAGGAAATTCTCCGGCAGTCCAAGGTCACGGGCGTCGAGATTGATCCGCTGACGGCGCGCATCGCCGGCGCGCTTTATCCCGACGCCAAAATCCGCGCCGAGCCATTTGAAAAATCAAAACTCGCGGATGAATCGTTCGACCTGACCATCTCCAATGTTCCCTTCGGCGATTATACCGTCCATGACCCGCGTTGGAACGATTACAAATTTCCCATCCACGATTATTTCTTCGCCGCCGCCCTTGAGAAGGTTCGGCCGGGCGGCCTGCTCATGTTCATCACGTCGCATCATACGCTGGACAAAATGGATTCGACCTTGCGGGAGTTGCTCGCCTCCAAAGCGGAACTGGTGGGCGCGATCCGGCTGCCAAACAATGCGTTCAAAAAGAACGCGGGTACTGAAGTCACCACTGACATCGTGATGCTCCGCAGGCTGCGCGCCGGCGAATCGCCGCATGGCCCGGCGTGGAAATCCGCCGTGGATTTTGCCAACGAACGCGGCGAAAAATTCGTCCTCAACGAATACTTCGCCACGCATCCTCACATGATGCTCGGCACGA
>JBOHXA010000254.1:0-9106 GCA_050737335.1 Limisphaerales bacterium
GCCATGGCCAGTGTTTCGTCCTTTTCCCGAATAGCATTTGGCTTAAGATTCATGTTCTCCCCGGTATCGGTGAATGTGGCCACAATAGAATCGCAAATGGCCATCGGCACCTTGTTTTGCATCAGGGCCCGTGTCCAATGAAAATCGCCCAAATCCCGCCAGCGCGTATCAAAAAAAAGCCCGCGCTCATGGATGACTTTGCGCCGGATGAAAACCGAACTGGTCAGGACCCGGAATCGAAACCAAATATGCCAGGGATGCGGCGTCATTAAATGCCGATGACAAATGTAGTTGCCCTTGCCGTCCACGATGAGACTGTGCGCGAGGGCGACCTCGACCTTCGGATGCGCCTCGAAGAACTCATGGACCATCTTGAGCGCGCCTGGAAGATACTGCTCGTCGCAATTTAAGTACGCCAGAATATCTCCAGTGGCCCGGCGATAGCCGCGGTTGACCGCGTCATACATGCCCGCATCCCTCTCGATAAACGCCTTGACTCGTTTGTCTGCCCGCAGCCAGTCTCCGGTTGCGTCGTCCGAACACGAATCCTGGACAATATGCTCCACCTCGACGCCCTGCTGGTCGGCCACAGAGGCAATGCACAGCTTAAGCCAGTCGGAATTGCGAAAGCTTGGCGTGACGATGGAAAATTTCATTCCCCAAATAATACCGGCAAACAGGCGCTTACCAATTAAAATTGATGAAACGCTTCAGGCCTCGGGCGCGGGTGAAATGCTTTTGTGTTTTGGTATTTTGAGCCTTAAGATCGAACTAATCGTTTGAATCTTTCTGAGCTCTGATTTCCACTCGAATCCGGTTCAGAAGCAGAACGACAATTTCCACGACTAAAAAACGCATGGACGCGTCCCACAGCCAAACTTCAGGGCGGGTCAGGTTCACCATGGGATTGTCCGCATTTTGAAGAAACCCCCATACCAACGCCGACACGATTGCGGCGAAGGTTCCCCACCGGCGATTGATGACCAAAGTGAGAATCGTCGCCGGCAGGATGTAAAATGGCATCAGCGAGATTGCGGCGCCCGTGTAGAAATCGCCCGCGGCCACCAATCCCAAAACGATAAGACTGGCCAGTATTGTCGCTTTATGGGCGATAAATTCGCCGCGCAGGGAAAGCTGTTTATCCGAAGCGGTCTCCTCGGTCTTAAACCATGCTTTCGCCTGGCGATACGTACGCAGCCACGATAACGGCAGAAATTCAAATGCCACGCGAATGCCTCCCTCCATGCCGCAAAAAATCCGGCCAATGAGCCGGTGATGCCACAACTCGAACCATCCCGGTTCCGGCCCGACTGGCCCGTTGCCTTGAAAATTCAGCAATTCACGCCGCAGCCGGTTCCAGCGGTTGTCGAAACGTTGCAACTTTCGGACAATTCGCGGGTCAATCGGATGTGTTCGCTGCTGCCGGGCAATTTTACCGAGTCTCAGATGTTCAAAGTGCGGCGCGCGAAAAACCGCCGACAGGTCGGCGCCGTCCAGATTCGTCATCCGTTCATCGAACTCTATATCAAGAAAATCGCAGATAGCACGGCAGGATTCCTTTGTCCGGTCAATCAAATCCGCATAAGTTATATGATGCAAACGGCTTCCTGAACGCGCCAATTCAGACGCCCCGCGAATCATTTGCTCCTGATAATATATCAAGCGGCTTAACATGCCCGCTCGCCGAAAGTACCGGGAGTGGCGCGCCGCTTCCTCTACGCTGTTAAAAGTTTCCACCGGGTCCCGCCAGATAAGGATAAAGGAAGCCCCCGGATGGTTTTGGGCCAACTCAGTGAGGTGATTGCAGTAAAACGGCGATTTCTCACCAATAATCGAGGCATCCTTGGGTGCGGCAAAAGCGCGATACAGATCGTGTGGAGTTCGCGCATTTTCCAGGCCGCGCGGACTGTCTTTGGCAATCAGGTGATGACGTGAAAGGGCGCGGGTATAAAATTCCACGCGCTCGCGCCAATCATGACGGAACCTCAGGGCGGAGAAAATTCGAGGAAAATTCCAAACATCGCACTCATACATCAGGGCGATATTGCGATGCTGGTTTAACAGAGCGTACAGCAAAGACGTGCCGGAACGAAAAATGCCCACGACGAAAAGCGTCGTCGTGATTTTCGATGCTGTTGGAGGCGTGGGCGCTGCTTCAGGCACTGCCCTAATCGTGCTGCATTTTCCGCTCATTTGCAAAACAAAACCCGTCTTTCAAGCGCCTGCGAAGCAGGAAAGATTCCAACCATTGACGCATTATATTGAAAACCGTTGAGCGATGGGAATGCGCCGCCCCATGCCAAACGCCCGCGCGGAAATTTTAAGGCCCGGAGCCGCTTGCCGGCGCTTATATTCTGAAAAATTGATTTTATTCAAGACGTCATGGACAACCGCCGCGTCGAAACCGTTTTTAATGATTTCCTGACGGCTCACGTTTTGCACGACGTATAAATCCAGGATGGCGTCCAAGGTTTCGTAGGGCGGAAGAGAATCCTGATCCGTTTGATTTGGCCGAAGTTCAGCGCTGGGCGGCTTGCTGATCGAGTTGTGGGGAATGACCTCGCTTTTGCGGTTGACCCAACGGGCGATTTTGTAAATGTCCGTCTTCAGTACGTCCGCCAGAGGCGCCAGCGCCCCGCCCATGTCTCCATACAACGTGCAATAGCCAACAGCCATTTCAGACTTGTTCCCGGTGGTCAGGACCAGCGCGTTGAATTTATTCGCGAGCGCCATCAGGGTGATTCCCCGCAAACGTGACTGAAGGTTTTCCTCGGTTTGGTCCGGCTTTAGCCCCGTGAAAATTTTGGCCAACTGTTGCTCAACCGCCAAAAACGGCGGCTCAATCGGCAGCACTTCGTAGCGGATTCCCAGGTTTTTTGCCATCGCCTCGGCATCAGCCAAACTGCCTTCGGTTGAGTAGCGCGCGGGCATCGCTACACCCAGGACGTTTTCTTCGCCAAGCGCGGCAGTCGCAAGGACAGCCGTGAGGGCCGAATCTATGCCCCCTGACAATCCGATGATAACCGACTTAAAACCGCTTTTGCGGACGTAATCGTGAATGCCAAGCGAAAGCGCGGAAAAAATTTGGGCCTCGCGGGAGGGAAATTCCACCTTCGCTTCTCCCCCGGACGCTTCCATATCCGCGACAAAAATGTCTTCGGCAAAACCTCGCCCTTTGGCGATGGCGTTGCCGCGCGAATCCAGGGCCATACTGTGGCCGTCGAAGATCAATTCATCAGTTGCGCCGACGAGGTTCACGTGCGCCAGAGGTGTCTTTTCATCGCGGGCGACCCGCCGGAGCATTTCCGAGCGCACCCTTTCCTTCCCGACGCTCCAGGGCGAGGCCGAAATGTTGATAACCATGTCGGCGCCCTGCGAAATGAGTTCCTTGACCGGGTCGCGGCGATAAAGACGGTCGGGCCAAAAATCCTCGTCGTTCCAAATGTCTTCGCAAATGGTGATTGCGATTTTGTGACCGTTGAACGGGATCGGGACAACCTCCCCTCCAGGTTCAAAATAACGGTCCTCGTCGAAAACGTCGTAAGTGGGAAGGAGGCATTTTACCGTGCGCCAAATGATATTTCCTTTGTATAAAATGGCGGCGGCGTTGCGCAGGGCCCGGCCGGGCCGCTCAGGATTCCTGTCCACATAGCCCACGCACAGTGGGATGCCGCCCGTTCCCTTTGCCGCGGCCTGGAGCGCCGCCAAATTGGCGTCAATAAAATCGGCGCGCAGCAGCAAATCCCGAGGGGGATAGCCGCAAAGAAATAGTTCCGGCGCCAGCACAAATTCCGCGCCCAGCGCCAGCGATTTATCATATCCAGCCAGCAGTTTTTTAACATTTGCCGCAAAATCGCCGACCGTCGAATTGAGCTGGAGGAAACCGACTTTCATAATTTACGTATTGTCCAGGCTGTGAAGGGCTTCGGACATCGCAGCCAGGTGCCGTTCCAGGCTAAAATGCCGCAAAAAACGCTCACGCGAAAGGCCCCACGCGTCGCTGGCGGAAAAAAGAAGGAGCTTTTCAGCAATTTGTTCGGGTGATTTAATGTCCACCAGCCCTGGATAATCGGCTGGCAGCATATCGGGAACGGCCCGCCATCGCGTCGTGATTACGGGCAGGCCAAAGGCCAGCGCTTCCGCCACGCAGGTGGGCTGTCCTTCCG
The DNA here is from genome assembly GCA_050737335.1 of Limisphaerales bacterium. Taxonomy (GTDB): domain Bacteria; phylum Verrucomicrobiota; class Verrucomicrobiia; order Limisphaerales; family UBA11358; genus UBA11358. The sequence continues at coordinate 4,167 of JBOHXA010000254.1, forward strand.
CGGGATAATAGGTCGGAAAACAAAAAATATCGGCATTGCGAAAGGCCTCGAATTTGCCTTCGCCGGAAATGAACCCCGGGAGTGACACCACGTTTAAAAGTCCATGCCGTTGAATGAATTCTCCAAACTCTTTTTCTTCGACCATCGAGGCGAAGGCGCCGGCGACCGTAAAACGGAAGCGCAATGGCAAGTTCCGTTTCGCCGCCGACTGATTGGCAAGCCGCACGGCCTCGACAGCGTCAAAAATGCCCTTTTCCCGCGAGCAGGTGGCGACAAACAGCACATTGACGAAGGCTTCGTCTGAACTTGCCGGCGCGCCATTCTGCGACAGGAGGGCTTTAAGCGCGGCAGCGCGGGCGCGGCGGGCCGGAAGGATCGTTTCGTTAAATTCAGGGCAGGGATCGGCCAGCCCATTGCCAATGACGGCGAGGCGGCGGGGCAGCAGTTTTTCGGCATCGCTACGGCCAAATTCGGTCAGCACGATGCTCAAATCCGCGTTTCCCATGAGCCGATAGGTCACGGTGCGCGTTTTGTGCTGCACCGAGGTTTCAAGCCATTTGGCCAGTCCGCCCCCATGCCAATGGAAAATTATTTTATCAAAAAAGGGACGGCAAAAAAACATAACCAGCCAATCGCGGTACAACGCAATCGCCTTCCCCGGCGCAGGGACATAATACATCGTTTTGACTCCGTATCGGAACCGGCACCAAATAGCCTGCAGGCAATAAAAAAGAATCTGGTCAAACTTTCTAAATTGAAATTCCCCCACGTCTTCAAGCGATTTGGAAAGACGCGCGTTCACGTGATAACACCCGATGCCGTAACGGTTCAACGGTTCGTGCCGAAATTTCAATTTGCGCCGGTTGCCGCCAAAATGCGCCAACATCTGCTGCACCGCGGCGCTTTGGCCGTGATAGGGCGGCGGCGTGTGGGCAAAAAGGAGCAATTTCATTCGAGAACGGCGATTATGATTTACTGGCGGTTCCAGTTTTGGAATCGTAATTTGCGTGAACCTGAATAACAAGAAAGTATTGGTATTGGGCGGCGCAGGCTTTATCGGAAGCCATTTGACCGAGCGGCTCATCGAGCAGGGCGCTTCCGTGACGGTTTTTGATAATTTGCAAACTGGCCGTGTCAACAACCTGCGCAAAGTATGGGATCATCCGCATTTTCGTTTCATTCAGGCCGAGGTTCGTGACCGTAAAAAAGTGGATGAGACGGTGCCCGGACATGAAATCGTATTCCATTTTTGCGACGACAGCGACATTCGCTCCGCGGCGGCGCATCCCGACAGCTACGTGGAACAGAATATCATGGGACTATTTTACGTGCTGGAGGCCATGCGCCGCAATGGCGTCCGCGCGATTTTATTTCCCAGCAGCACTACGGTATTCGGCGAACTGGCGGCCCCGCCGGCTTCCGAGGGCCACGGCCCCATGGTTCCATTGAACCTTTACGGCGGCGCAAAGCTCGCGGCAGAAGGCCTGATTTCAGGCTGGGCGCACACTTTCGATTTTCACGCGGTGGTTTTTAGGTTTGTGGGCATCATTGGCGGCCGCATGGACCATGGCGTGGTTCATGATTTTGTGCGAAAATTGCAAAAGGACCCCGGGCAATTGGAAATCCTCGGCGATGGTTCCCAGACGCGCTCATTTGTCCTGGTGGACGACTGCGTGGACGCCATACTTTTTGCCATGGCCAGCACGGAAAAGAATTACAATCTTGTCCACATCGGCAACCGGGATGCAATTTCCGTGAATGAAGTAGCCGACGTCATAATCGAGGTGATGCGCTTGCGGGACGTCAAGCACAACTATACGGGCGGCAAGGTGGGTTGGAAAGGGGACGTGACTTCAAATTTAATTTCCACTGAGACGCTCACCGCGTTGGGGTGGAAACCGAGGCACTCCAGCAGGGAAGCGGTGGCCGAAGCAGCGCGCCGAATCTCATCGGAGCCATGCCGGTAGAAAATGTTAATGTCCTCGGAGTCGGCATCAGCGTCCTGAACCTGCGGTCGGCGCTGGCTGAAATAGCCGATGCCATCCGGTCGCGTCGCAAAGGCTATATTTGTATCACCGGTGTCCACGGCGTCATGGAGTCGCAAAGCGATCAGGCCTTCCGCGCGATATTAAACGACGCTTTTCTTTGCACGCCCGACGGCATGCCGATGGTTTGGGTCGGGAAAATCGCCGGGCATCCTGAAATGCGGCGGGTTTATGGACCGGATCTGATGCTGGATGTTTGCGCCTGGAGCCAGGACAATCCGTGCCGGCATTTCTTTTACGGCGGCGCCCCCGGGGTGGCGGACCGACTGGCGGCAAAACTCAAAGCGCAATTTCCCAAACTGGAGATAGCCGGGACCTTCACCCCCCCCTTCCGGCCTCTGAACCCGGACGAGGAGAATGAGCTGTGCGAGAAACTCCAGGCCGCGCGCCCGGACATTCTTTGGGTCGGATTGAGTACCCCCAAGCAGGAAAAGTTCATGGCCCGCTATTTGCCGGTGCTGGACGTCACCCTGATGATTGGGGTGGGCGCTGCATTCGACTTCTTGAGCGGTCGGGTCAAACAGGCGCCTCGATGGATGCAGCGCAGCGGCTTGGAATGGTTGTATCGCCTTTGCAGCGAACCGCGGCGTCTGGCTGGCCGGTACTTGAAAAACAACCCGCTGTTCCTCGCAAAAATCTCGCTGCAACTGGCCGGGTTGAAGAAATATCCGATCGTGAAATGATGGATTCTCTCATTTTTTTGATTTGTCCCTTCCCGGCTGGGAACCAAGCAATTCACGAACCTTCCCGGTTATATCCTCGCCGCGCAGAAGTGATTCCCCCACCAGGATGGCGCGCGCCCCGCATTTTCTCAAACGCTCGACGTCCGCGCGCGTATGGATGCCGCTCTCGGCAACCAGGATTATTTCTGCACCGAGATTCTTTGCCAGCTTCTCCGTGGTGCCAAGATCCACGGTAAATGTCTTCAGGTCGCGGTTGTTGATCCCAATGAGTTTTGCCCCGCTTTTTAACGCCCGTTCCAGTTCCCTGGCATCATGGACTTCGACCAGCGCCGCAAGCCTGGCGTCCATGGCCAGAGAGAGATAATCTCTCAATTGCGCGTCCGACAAGATGGCAACGATCAGCAAAATGGCGTCCGCGCCCCATTCGATCGCTTCGAGAATTTGGCGCGGGTCAATTATAAAATCTTTCCGCAGCAGCGGCAGTTTGACCGCGGCGCGAATCTCACGCAAATAAATCAGCGAACCTTTGAAAAACTTTTCGTCCGTCAAAACTGAAAGGCAACTCGCCCCGGCGGCTTCGTATGCTTTGGCGATGCGGACCGGGTCAAAGTCCTTGCAAATAATTCCCGCCGACGGAGAGGCTTTTTTGATTTCAGCAATGAGCGCAATACCCGGCGCGCCCCGGGCCGCTTTCGCGCCGTCAAGCAATGCCGCCCGGAAGTCGCGCCGCTCGCCGCGCTCGAGCATGCCGTCGCGAAGATCGCCCTCGGCGATGATTCGGACGGGAAGCCTCGCAACTTCGCATTTTTTTTCTTCAACAATTTGTTCCAGAATGTTCATAGGCCGGTGTTCCCCTCCTGCCAGGGTACTTCATATATTTTCACCGCGTCGAGGATTCCCTTTACTTTGACGGACGGCAATTCAATGCACGTGGCAGTCAGGGCGGGATCGTCGCGCAACAGGTGCCGGTAGGTTGCTTCGCCAATGATGATGCGCGCGCTTCCAGAAACGCCTTCCAAACGCGAGGCCAGATTCACTTCTCGCCCGAATGTCGTATAATTGATCTGCCGTGTTTCCGAGCCCATCAGGCCCACGTCCACCACGCCGGTATTGATGCCACAACCGAGCGTGAGGATGGGCAACTGCGGCCGGGTCATTTCGCCCGAGTCGGCGCGCGTTGCGTTTTCCCTCGCGCGCCGTTCGTTTTCCACCTGCCGTTGCCGGTTTGCCTTATAGATCGCGCGTTGTGCCTCGATGGCTGCGCGAACACAAGCGACAGCATGCTTCGGGTTGGGCACGGGCGCGCCCCAAAAAGCCATGACGCAATCGCCGATGTATTTGTCCAATGTCCCCCCGCCGATAATCACGGTGTCGGCGACGAGCCCGAGGTAAGTATTGATGGTGTTTAAAGTTTCCCGTGCGGATTGGTCCGAGTGGGCTTGGGCGGCCGTGGCATCCAGATGATGTTCCCGCACGAACTTCGCGGAGCGTTCCTGGGCTTCGTCAGTCAGTGCGGTGAAACCCCGAACGTCAGCAAAGAACACCGTCACTTCGCGCCGCGCGCCCCCCAACGACAGTTTCTCATAGCGCAGCAATTCATTCACGACGTCCGGGGCAACGACCTTTGAAAAGATGGCTTTGACCCGCCGTTTCTCGCCTTCTTCAAAGATGGCTCGCCACGTGACCAGGCTCACATGCTGCATCAATATCGCACCGCCGATCGGGAAAACCAGTGGCAGCCACCAGCGGTATTGGATATAAACGAAAAACGCGGCGGCGGTGTAAATCCCAACCAGGACAAAGACCGACGCGCTGGCAGCCAGCGCCGGCCGAATTTGCCACGTCAGCAGCGCCGTCAGCGCCCCGAGCACGACAATCAATAACAATTCCCATGGCAACGAAAGGCGGCGAATGAAACGATTTGTGATGATGGAATTTGCAACATTCCAATACTTGCTGACCAGCAGCGTGTTCCGTTCCAGAGGCGTTGCGCCCTGGTCAGTAAGGTCATTGCCCTCGACGGCTGATCCCACCACAACGAGCTTGTTTCGAAAAAGATCACTCAAACCATTTGTCCGGCCTTCCAGTCGCTCTTTTTCCTGCCAAAGCAGGTCCTCGATTGGCATTTGGAGCAACCGGGGATCGTTGGCCTTGATTCGCCAATCCACATAAAAAAAACCCTTGCGATCAACCGGAATGACTCGTTCAATTC
>JBOHXA010000255.1:0-2909 GCA_050737335.1 Limisphaerales bacterium
ACCATATGGAAACCAGATTATCGGTAACCGGTAGCGCCAGGCCGGCAAGAGGCGTCCCTCCATCCGCGCCACCGCCAAAGTCATAGAGGTCATTAAAGCCCGTTCCATCATTATTGATGCAAAACACCATGCCATTTGTAAAAGCGCCCCCCTTTGATGTCGTTCCATACAAGGCGCCTCCTAAAAACGCCAACCTTGCCTCCGGGTTGGCGCCGCCCAGGGTTGTGTTTGTGCCAAAACTGTATAGCGTTTGGAAAGAAGCATTCGGGTTGCTCAGGTCGCCAATGCTCCATATGGTTCCCCCGCCGTTTTTGCCTCCGATGGACGTTGTCCCGAACAGATAGGACTTGGTTGCGGAGTCCTGGGCCACATAAATATTTTGGTTCGTTACCAAAAGGCCGCCCACAGGGTTCGCGCCGTCGTTCGTCCCATCGAAATCATGCAGGTCCGTAAAATCGCTGCCATCGGTATTAATGCTGAACACCATTCCGCAGTCATTGGCGCCGCCGCCGTAGGTGGCGCCGTAAAGCGTAAATACGTTCGAGCCAAAAAATGAGTTGCCGACCCGGTAAAGCGCAAGGCTGGACAACGGGAAGGCACCGTTGGTCCCGCCGCTAAAACTGTAAACACTCCTGAAACCGCCGCCATCGGCGTTGATGCTAAAAATATTCCCGCAACCAAAAGTTCCCCCGTTTGAAACCACACCAAATAGGGTTGTGCCCGACGGAGACAGAATCAGTTGCGACGCACCGTTAATATTGGTGAGGCAGATAAAATCGCCGCCATCGGTATTGATTTTGAATATTGAATTTGTCGTGGTCCCATAAAGCGTGTTTCCATCTATCAAAAGTCCGGTCCTCGGGTATTTGCCGTCGTCGCCTCCCGTGAACGCATAAAGGTTGGTGAACCCGGTCCCATCGGAGTTTACCCGAAACACCGTCCCGAAACCATTGGGGCCGCCTCCCGTGGTGGTGCCATAAACGGTGATTGGAATTCCATAAAACGCGCTGCCGGACATTGCAAGTTGCGAGCATGGGCTGGCGCCATCGCCATTTGTGCCGCTGAAATTGTGAAGCACGGCGTAACCTAAAACGGAGAATGTGTCCAGAACGGTAAAATCACCGCCGCCGGTTTTAATGCTAAAGATTGTGCCATAATTCGGATCACCGGCCAGATCGGGGTTCCCGTCCGTTGTCCCAAACAGTGTGTTGCCCAAAAGAACCAGCGGGGTTGCGGGATACGCGCCGTCTCCGCCGTTCCTGAACGAGTATAGATTTGTGTATTGCCCCTCGGTGGTCACGCAAAAGACCGTGCCGTCGCCCGCAGCGCCCCCCGCGTAGGTTGTTCCGTAGAGCGTTTCTCCGGAAACTATCAGGCCTGCGAACGGAACAGCGCCGTCGTTGGTTTCGCTGCCGTTGAATGAATGAATGATGGCGTAGTCTGTGCCGTCGGTGTCAACGGTAAAAATGGCGCCGTCCCCATAGGCGCCTCCGGCCGACGTTGTTCCATAGAGCGCGCCGTCCGAAATCGCTAATTCGCCTTCCGGCCCTCTCCCGTCGCTGTCACCGAAACTGTGCAGAACGGCATATCCGCTGCCGTCTTCGTTCATCCGAAACACGGTTCCAAAACCATAAGCGCCACCACTGACGGTTGTCCCGTAAAGGACGCCCCCGGAGGAGAGCAGCGGCCCTTCCGGGTCCGATCCATCGCCGCCCCTGCCCGAGAAGTTGTGAAGGATTTCATACGTTTCAGAGCCTAAATTGATTTCAAACACAGTTCCCTGGCCGTCGTTATTTGAACCGCCGCCCGACGTCGTTCCGTATAGCGCGCTGCCGTCGAAAAGCAGTTGCCCCGGGCCCTCGCCGTCATTTTGGCTGGGGCCCTGGAAAGTGTAAACGTTTCCGTTGAACGCGCCGTTGGTCGCATTAAAGCTAAACACTGTTCCAAAGCCGTTGCCGCCACTGTAAGTTGTTCCGTAAAGGAGGCTCCCGGAAGCGGCGACGCCAGACACCGGCCATCCGTAAATCCTTGAAAAGCTAAGCAGGTTGGTGAATCCCAAGCCATTTGTGTTAACGCTAAAGATCGTTCCATACCCGTTGGAAACGCTTTCGTCCAAGCCCTCGGTCGTCCCATAAATCATGTTGCTATATAAAAGCAGTTCGTTGGGATAGGCCCCCTCCGGGGGACCCGTGAGGTCCAAGGTATATACTGTCCCCATTCCGCCCGTGCCTCCAGAGGTCGTTGTCCCCCAGGCCTGTGTAATCGGGCAGAAATTGTCATAGTTGGTGTGCCAGGGCGTGTTCACCGGCGGAATACCATCGTTAGCGAAATTATAGCGAGGCTCGCTAAACGGTCCCGGGAGTCTGCCAACGCCATTCGGTTGGCCGAAATCGCTGATATCCGTGATGTTCCAGTCGGCGTATGGCGTCAGGATGTCCTGGGGCTGCGTATCGTATTTGCCAAAACGCGACACCGTTAGCAGAGCGGGGGCACTGGTGGCAGAGCCGGAAACATTGGTCACTACAACGTAATAATTGCCGGCCTGGTCCGGCTGCGCTCCATTTAAGTTCAAAGTCGCGCTGCCGGAGCCGGAAACTCCTCCCGAATCCGACAGCGGCGCGCCGTTCCAATACCATTGATAAGCCAGGGGCGCCCTGCCCACCGCCGTGACGCTGAAACTGGCGTTGAAACCCTGCGTCACGGTTTCGCTGACGGGATTGGTGATGATCTCGAGGGTTGGCGGGCCGTCCGGGTAGAGGATGTAGTTTGGCGTGTTGGGGTCATACGTCGCAAGCGGGTTCCCATTTGTGTCGGCGGCCACGTAATGGTAACCGATATCCACCGTGTTGTCGCCGTTTATGGTCTGGTTCGTCTGCGTTGTAAACCAGTATAGCCCCAGGAGGTTTGCG
>JBOHXA010000256.1:0-2029 GCA_050737335.1 Limisphaerales bacterium
TTAAGACTGGGCAATGGAAGCGATCCGCTGGGAATGACCAACAGTTACGCCGCCAGCGAGGGCATTTTCAGCCAGGAGACGCCGCTGGTTGGCGCGCCTGGCTATTCCTTTTTGACGACCATGATCACAGGCGATTCGCTGGCACAGGCAGAGCAGTTGGTCAACCAGGGCGTAGCCTCCGATAGCACATTTCCACAGGAACCCGTCGTCCTGGCCAAGAGTTCAGACGTTTCGCGCAATATCCGGTACGTGTACTTTGACAATGCGATTCTCAACGTAAATATCCTCGGGGTTTCATCAATCCTTCGCACCAACACCGACTCGGTGTGGTGGAGTGGGCCGTGCATGGGTTATGAAACCGGTTTGGCTGACTTTAGCGTGCCCCCGGGATTATTCGTTCCAGGCGCGCTTGCGGACAGCCTGACTTCGTATGGCGGCGACATTTTCGGAAGCACCGGACAAACCAATGAGCTGGCCTTTATTAATGGGGGCGCGGCCGGCAGTTATGGCACGGTTTCCGAGCCGGAAGATGACACGCAAAAATTTCCAAACAGCCAGGTATATTTTTATCAGGCCCGCGGCTTTAATCTGGCCGAAAGCTACTATCAAAGCATTAACATACCGTATTTGGGCCTTATTGTTGGCGAACCGCTGGCGGCGCCCTTTGCGCGACCCGGTATTGGACAATGGGGCACCAACCTCGTAAACGCCGTTTTAGAGGGTACAACCAACCTGCCCGTAAATTTTGATGCTCGCGACAGCGGCCATCCGCTGCAACAGGTGGATTTATTTGTTGACGGCGTATATTACACAACCCTCACAAATATCCCGCCCGCGGCCGGCAACGTGATCACCGCGAATGTGAATGGTTATCCGACCACCTATACCGTTCCTGAAAACGCGACGTTGAGCACCGTGGCCAGTGGTCTGGCGGCTTCGATCAACGCAGTCAGCCCCGCGACCGAAGTCACAGCCACGCCTTACGGCGATCGAATTCAAATGGAATGCACGGCCACAAATCCAGCTACTGTGCCTTTTTACGTGGCTGTCAATGGTCCTACCAATGCCTCAAACCTGTCATACAGCGTCAATTATTTGTCCGACACCTTTCCGCCGGAAATGATGACCGGTTCACGAAATCGAAGCGGCGCCTATACGATGACAGTGGATATACCCACGGAACTTCCGTATGTGATTCAGGCCTCGACCAATTTATTGCGCTGGCAGCCGATTTTTACGAATAACACGCCAGGCGTGTTGAATTTTACCGATTTTGGTTCCACGAACTATCCGATTCGGTTTTATCGAATGTCCTGGCCGTTGCCCGGACCTCCGCGGATGTCGGCGCCCCACATGTTGGCCGGGGCGTTTGAAACGCGGATTTCGGGCGTCAGTGGCGAGGCCTGGGCCATTCAAGAATCCACCGATCTAATCAACTGGGTTTCCATTTTTACGAACCAGGCCGGAGGCACGATGGATTTTGCGGATACGAACTTCGCCACTTCGGCGGATCGGTTCTATCGAGCATATCTGGCGCCCACACCCCTCCCTGCGCTCAATGTGCTGGACCTGGCGACGAATCTTATCCTTTTGCGGGTGAGCAGCGCGTCGCTGCCCTTTACCGTCGCAGTTTCAACCAACGCGGGCCAATTGACGCCGCTGGCAACAAATTTCGCCATTGGGGCAATCCAAACAACTACATCGAGCGCTCAAGGAAGCGGCGCGAATCTATCGACATTTTTAAGGGCCGCCCAACCTGAGTTCATGGCGTCGCAGGCGCTTGGGATGCAGGAGTACAGTTTCATCAACAATACGCCGCCAACCAATGCGTGGATGCAATTTACTTTCGTCAAAACCAATGGCAATATCGTCACCATCGCCATCACCAATCAATCCGGCGAAAATTCAGCGGCATTGGCCAACGAGATGTATAATGCGATTAATGCGGACCCGAATTTGCAGGGACCCGACGGCGCGCAAGCGGAGGATTTCGTGCCTATTGCTGGCGAGGTTACGTTCAATATCTATG
>JBOHXA010000257.1:0-1527 GCA_050737335.1 Limisphaerales bacterium
AACGCACATACAACTGGATGACGACTCATTCGGATACGGCCCATGCATACCTGAGCAAGCCGTGGGGACTGGCGGAATGGGGCGTTACCAATCACAGATTTCATCCCACGGCAGACGATCAGATCAAGGCCATCAAGGCGTTTGACACGGCGTTGAACAAAAACAATCAATTTCCGCGGCTCAAACTGCTGGACTATTTCGACAACAATGACGCCCCTGGCGGTGGTGCTCCCGCCATTCTTCCCGGAGCCATGTCCGCTTACCGCGATTTTGCCAATTCGCCGTATCTGAAACAGCAGTGTCCTCCGATGGAATCCGACAGATAAATTCCCTCGAAGCGGCTTTTCAGACCGCTCTTCAAAATATCCGGCATATTTTCAACCTTTGTGGCGTGTTATAATCCCACGATTTTATGAAGTCAACGCGTCACAGAGAACATCGCGCCTGTCCATGTCATCTTGTAACGCGGGGCTTTTGCATTGCGACAAACCCGAAGTGGTTTACGATTCCCCAAATACAGCAGGCACAGGCATTTGTCAGCCATGACTCCCGAAGAAAAAGCACGGCAGGAGATTGACGCGATGCTGACGGCATCGGGCTGGAGCGTTCAGGATTATAAAGCCTACAACCCGTCAGCGGCGCGGGGCGTCGCCTTGCGCGAAGTCCCGTTAAAGTCCGGTCGCTGTGATTATCTTTCGCTCGTTGATCGCAAGCCGGTCGGAATCGTCGAGGCGAAACGTGAAGAAGAAGGAAAAAATCTTTCCATCGTCGCGGAACAATCCGGCGCCTACGGCGAGAACCTGCCCGACTTTTTCCGCACCGCCGGGCAACATCGAGTAAAGCCGCTGGATGGTGCAGATGGTCACGCGGCAGACGTTGTCGAGCTTGTTGGAGGTAAGATGCTGGACATTGTAAAGCTCTGTGAATTTGCGCCCGGTGTCCGGCGTGACAAATTGATCGAATTCACCTTTGGCCTGGCGGCCAAGATTGGCGCGGTCCACCAGAAACAGAATGCGTTTCGCCTTCGCAAAAACTGATGAGACGATAGGTGAACGCGCAGGCGGTGTAGGTCTTGCCCGCGCCGGTGGCCATCTGGATGAGGGCGCGCGGCTTGTCTTCGGCAAAAGACTTTTCCAGGTTAGTGATGGCCTCAACCTGACACTCGCGCATTCCGGGTTCAGCGTCACAGGAAGCTGCTTGCTTGTCCCGCCATAGCTGGCAAGCGACGGCGGAATGATCTCAATGAGGCGTTGGCGGCATGAGTGAGAATCAAAACAATCGCGATGTTGTAGGCCGCGTGGCCCCACGCGGCGGGGCCATGCTGGATACTCCGAACGCCGGGTCCGGGGACCGGGCCTACAACCACACCACCCCCGACGCCGGGTCCGGGGATCCGGCCTACAACCGCGGCCAACCTGCCGATGTAGGCCGTGTGCCCTCACACGGCGTCCCTTTAGGCCCCGCGCCCTCACCGGGGGAACCACCACCGCGCCGCTTGCGCCGCCTGCATCGCGTCTGGCCGGATCG
>JBOHXA010000258.1:0-6965 GCA_050737335.1 Limisphaerales bacterium
GGCTTGGGATGCAGCGGTTCCTTGCTCTTGTTGAGTTGGAGGACAAACTGTTCGATGCCATCCTTGTAATAAAAGGTCTCCGGCTTGAGGTCCGTGTTTCGCTCGTCGGTGAAAACGATTTCGAGGCCTGAATTCAGAAAGGCCAGTTCGCGCAGGCGTTGCCCGATGATGTCGGCCTTGAATTCGGTCGTGTCGTGAAAAATCTCCGGGTCGGGCTTGAAGGTAATCAACGTTCCGGAGCCTTTGGCTTTTCCGATGACGTGCAATTCGCGGATGGTTTTTCCACGTTCAAATTCCATTTGATGGACCTCGCCGTCGCGCGAAACTTCCACCTCAAACCACTCGCTGACGGCGTTGACACATTTCGCGCCCACACCGTGAGTGCCGCCGGAAAATTTATAGCCGCCTTGCCCGTATTTGCCGCCGGAATGCAGGGTCGTTAAAACCAATTCGACCCCGGGAATGCCATATTGAGGATGAATATCCACGGGAATCCCCCGTCCATTGTCTCGAATAGAAATCGAACCGTCCACCTGAATGGTGACTTCGATTTTGGTGCAATAACCGGCCAGGTGTTCGTCCACGGAATTGTCGAGGACCTCGCTGACACAATGGTGCAGCGCCCGCTCATCCGTTCCGCCAATATACATGCCAGGCTTCTTGCGAACGGCCTCCAGCCCCTCCAATTTTCCCAATTGCGCCGCGCCGTAACTGCCCGTTACCGCCGTCGTCACCGCTGAATCCGCAGATTCCATGCCAGATGTTTTAGACATAAAGAATATTGAAAAAACCCGCCCCTGGGGCATCGTTTCAAAACCATTAAATTATAGAAAATTTTCGCTCCCCGCACAACGTTTATTTCAAGGCATTTTGGTCGGAAAATACAATTAGTTGCGCAGGTCTTCCGCGCATTATACGAGATATTGTGGTTCCGTGCAGGCCCTGATTTGACGAAACCGATCCATGGCTTCAATCCGGATGGCGGGGCCGTTTCTTTTTTCGGAGAACACCCGTGGCCGATAAAGCAGGGCAATGCTTTTTCAAAACCTGCGCGGTATGCTATACTATCACCATGGAGGCGAGTATCGAGCGAAGGCTGCGTTTCAGCGGCGGTTTGGTTTGTTTTTTGACACTGTCAGCCTTGGCGATGGCCCAATTTTCCCGGGCGGCGGCGCCGCCTGGAATATCAGCCGATGCATCCAATTCGGCCAGCACATTTACGGCGGTATTGACGCAGCATAACGATGACAATCGCTCCGGCGATAATTTGACCGAAACCACGCTCAATGTGGACAACGTCAATACGAACAGTTTTGGCCTGCTCTACACCCGTCCGGTGGATGATCAGGTTTACGCCCAACCGTTGATTATGACGAATGTAAACATTGCCGGCGTCGGCCCGCGCAATCTGCTGATTGTGGCAACCGTGAACGACAGTATTTATGCGTACGACGCGGACGACCCGGCCGTCACACAACCTTATTGGCAGGACACTTTCATTTCCTCGCCCAATGTCGTTGCGCCGAACATTGCCGATTTAGACAGGATCGGCGTGGACGGTGGCAACTACAAGGATTTTACCGGCAACGTTGGCATCGTGGGAACGCCAGTCATTGATCCGGCGAGCCAGACGCTTTACGTTGTGGTTCGGACGAAAGAAATATCAGGACAAACCACCAATTTCGTGCAGCGCCTCCATGCGCTGGACGTGGCGACGGGCGTTGAACGAGCCGACAGCCCCGTTGTGATTGCGGCGACGTTTCCCGGAACCGGCGATGGCGGGACGGTCACGACTTTCGATCCTCTCCGCGAAAACCAACGCGCCGGCCTGGCGCTGGCCGGTGGGAATGTCTGCATCACCTGGGCTTCCCACGGGGACTATACGCCTTTTCACGGGTGGGTCATGGGTTACAGCGAAACCAAACTTCAACAAACCATCGTATGGAACGATTCGCCCAATGGTTACGGCGCCGGCATCTGGATGAGCGGCCAGGCGCCGGACGTTGACACCAACGGAAATATTTACGTTTCGACAGGCAACGGGACGACGGATTCGAATAGCGATTACGGAGAAAGTTTTATCAAGCTCGCTCCCACCAACGGGACGCTGCGGGTGGCCAGCTATTTTACTCCGCATAATTACGCGGCCCTCAACTCGGGCGATATTGATTTGGGTGACGCGGGAATGCTGGTTATCCCGGGCACCCGGCTTGGCATCAGCGGCGGCAAGGGGGCCGTCCTGTATTTGGTGAATCTCGACCATATGGGCGGATTGAGCGCCGGCGACGCCGACACGAATGTGGTGCAAAGCTGGTCGCTCAACAGCGCGCAAATCCACGGAGCACCGGTGTGGTGCCGTTGCCCGAATGGGTCCTTTATATACATCTGGCCAAATTCATCGGACCACCTGCGCCAGTATCAGTTCACCAACGGCCTTTTCGACACAACTCCCTGCGCCGAAAGTGTCGGCGTCGGCGGGAACGGCTCGCCAGGGGGAATCATGTCTGTGTCGGCCAATGGCACCAATGACGGCACGGCGATTATTTGGGCCACGGTCAATACCAGCTCTGATGCAAACCAGGAAAACGTGTCCGGCACGCTCCACGCCTTCGACGCGCGGAACGTCGCCACGGAACTCTGGAATTCCGACATGGTTCCGGGCCGCGACAGCCTTGGAAACATGGCAAAGTTCGTTCCACCGACGATTGCCAACGGCAAAGTCTATGTGGCGACATTTTCAGATCGCGTGGATGTCTATGGACTGCTTCCGACGCCTTCGCTGGGCATTCATATTTCCGGCCGGAACGCCGTCATTTCCTGGCCCACAAACGCCTATCTAACTTACACGCTGCAATCATCCACGAATTTGTTGACCGGCGATTGGGTCAATGTCACGAATGCCCCCGCGGCCGCCGCTGGAGGAATTGAGGCCACTGTGCCGCTTTCGGATTCCGCGGCTCCGATGTTCTATCGTCTGACATGGTAAGAGCCGAAGGGATTGGTTCACGCCTTTTTCCTTTGAGCCTCCCGCCTCGTTTCCTATCCTCGACGGGTGCAAGCACGTGACCATCAGCTATTGGCGCCGCTTAAAAAATACTTCGGTTTCAGTTCCTTTCGTCCGTTGCAACAGGAAATCATTTCCGATTCCCTTGCCGGCCGGGACGTTTTTGCCGTGCTGCCAACCGGGGGCGGCAAATCGCTCTGCTTCCAATTGCCAGCGCTGGTGCGACCCGGATTGACGGTGGTTGTTTCTCCGCTTATAGCGCTGATGAAGGACCAGGTTGACGCCTTGCACGCCGCGGGCATTTCGGCGACGTTCCTCAATTCATCCCTGGCCACTGGCGAATCGAGGCCTCGTCTCCGCGGCCTTCACAATGGCGAATACCGTTTGCTTTATGTGGCGCCCGAACGCCTGATGCTTTCGGGGTTCCTCGAAGACTTGAAGCGGTGGAACGTCAGGCTCTTCGCCATTGATGAAGCGCACTGCATCAGCGAATGGGGCCACGACTTCCGACCGGAATATCGGCGGTTGCGCGCCCTGCGCGGCCTTTTTACAAACGCTCCTATGATGGCCCTCACGGCCACAGCCACCACCCGCGTGCGCGAGGACATCGTCGCACAACTGCAGTTGAAGGATCCGGCGCGTTACGTTGCCAGCTTTAATCGTCCTAATTTAATCTATCGCGTCGCCGCGAAAACCGGCGCCTACGGCCAGATACTTTCCTATATCCGCTCGCGTCCCAGGGAAAGTGGAATCATCTATTGCCAGGCGCGCAAGACCGCCGAGGACATCGCGCGAAAGCTCTCGGCGGACGGCGTGAGCGCCTTGCCGTATCACGCTGGAATGGAAACCGGCGAACGTTCGCGTCATCAGGAAAAATTTCTTCGCGATGAAGTCCGCGTGATATGCGCGACCATTGCCTTTGGAATGGGCATCAACAAGCCCAACGTTCGATTTGTCATTCACTATGATTTGCCGAAGAACATCGAGGGTTACTATCAGGAAACGGGGCGGGCCGGCCGGGACGGACTGCCCGGGGAATGCCTCTTGATGTTTAGCTCGGGTGATCGAGTCAAGCAGATGCGGTTCATTGACGAAAAAACCGACCCGCGCGAGAAGGCAATTGCGCGCGCTCAATTGGAGCAAATGATTCATTATGCCGAGATCGGGAGTTGCCGCAGGGAATTTTTATTGGGCTATTTTGGCGAGCCATTCGCGCGGAAACCCTGCGCCGCCTGCGACAATTGCCTGGCGCCCCGAACGACGTGGGAAGGCACTCTGGCGGCCCAAAAATTTCTTTCCTGCGTCTATCGTATTCACGAACGGAGCGGGTTCAGCGTGGGAATTCAGCACGTGGTGGAAGTGCTCCGAGGCGCCGATACGGACAAGATTCGAAAATTTGGCCACGAAAAGCTCTCCACCTATAAGATCGGGTTGGAACATTCCCGCGCCGAATGGTCGGCCATCGGCCGCGAACTTGCGCGGCTCGGTTTTCTTTTCCAGAACGCCGAAAGATACAACATCGTCGAATTGACCGAGACCGGACGGACCGCGCTCAAGACCCGACAAAAGATCATGCTGACCAAAGCCATCAGCGCGGGTCCAACGGAACATCGCGTAGGAGATATTGCGTGCGACGAGGCGCTTTTTGAGAAACTTCGCGTCCTGCGCAAACGGCTGGCCGATGAACGTGGCTTGCCGCCTTATGTCGTTTTCTCGGACATCGCGTTGCGGCAGATGGCCCGGCTGTATCCGGCCAGTGAATCCGAACTTTTCCGCGTCAGCGGAATGGGCGAGAAAAAGATGCGCGAGTTTGGCCCAATTGTTTTGCGCGCCATTGCCGCGCATTTGCAATCCAGCCCCCGCCAGATTTTTGCGGATGATTCATTCTCCGTCACCGAAAATAATTTGGGGCGGCGTTCGATCCTCACGGGAACCGTTCGGGAAACGTTGCATTTCTTTCGCAGTGGCAAGACGGTTGCCGAAATCGCCCGCATTCGCGGCGTCAAAAATGGCACTATTTACAGTCATCTCGAACAATGCCTTATGGCCGGAGAATCAATCGATGTGAACGCCCTGGTGCCCGCGGCGGCGCAACGCGAAATTGCGGATGCTCTCGCCCGGCACGGATTCTTGAGCCTCGGCGTCATCGTCCAGTCCCTCGGCGGGAAGTATGGGTACGACGAGTGCAGAATTGTTCGGGCGGCCCTACAATCTCGCCAAAATGGCGTTTCATCCGCCGGGCGTTAGAAGCCTCAAAGGGCACAAGGCCATCGCCACGATCTCCGGCGCATTTTATCAAATTGTTGGCGGCGTATCGCGCCTCCGGCGTCAAACGCCGACCAAATCGGCTCGCTTTTCCCAATGGCCATTTTTATCCTTTGCGGATGGACGTTGGTAACAATTTTTTGGAACACCCTGGTTCATTTGTTCGCCGCCATATTGGCCCAAATGAAAGTGAAATCCAGGAAATGCTCGGCTTGTTTGGCTTTAAAACGCTGGACGATTTGGCCAACGCCGCCGTTCCGCGGGGAATCCGGCTTGAAAGGAAACTCGATCTCCCAGCCGCGCAAAGTGAATTTGAGGCGCTTGCCCGGATAAAAAAGATGGCGTCCGAAAACAAAGTGTTCCGCTCCTTGATCGGGATGGGCTACTGTGACTGTATCACCCCGTCGGTCATCCAGCGCAATGTTCTGGAAAACCCGGGGTGGTACACGCAGTACACGCCCTATCAGGCCGAGATCTCACAGGGTCGGCTGGAATGTCTTTTGAATTTTCAGACCATGGTCGCGGATTTGACCGCCCTGCCCATCGCCAACGCATCCCTGCTGGATGAAGCCACCGCCTGCGCCGAAGCCATGACGATGAGTCATTCACTCAAGGATGATGCGAAAGTTTTTTTCGTTTCCGAGAACTGCCATCCGCAAAATATTGAAATAGTCCGCACGCGCGCCAATGCGCTTGGGATTGAGTTGGTGGTTTGCAACCCCGAAAAATTCCAGTTCACTGAAAAGGTCTTCGGAGCGCTCCTGCAATATCCAGATACTTTTGGTGCAATCCACGACTTTGGCCCCGTCATCCAAAAAGCACATGAATCCGGGGCATTAGTGACCGTGGCAACGGATTTGCTGGCCCTTACGCTCATCAAGCCACCGGGAGAATACGGCGCCGATATTGCCGTGGGCAGCGCGCAACGATTTGGCGTGCCGCCGGGTTACGGGGGTCCACACGCGGCATTCTTCGCCACGCGCGACGAGTTTAAACGCCACGTGCCCGGCCGCATCGTTGGCGTATCCAGGGACTCCCGCGGCAAGCCGGCATTACGCCTGGCCCTGCAAACCCGCGAGCAACATATTCGGCGCGAAAAAGCCACCAGCAATATCTGCACCGCCCAGGCGCTTCTGGCGAATATGGCCGCGCTCTATGCGGTTTATCACGGGCCCAAAGGCCTGAAGACGATCGCCAGGCGGATTTGCGCGCTGGCTCGCGCATTGGCGGCGGGCCTCGAAAAACTGGGCTGCAAAATCCTTTTTGAACAGTTCTTCGACACGTTGACGCTCTTTCCAAAACAGCCACGGGACGAGGTATTGAAGATGGCCAACGCTCATGGCATTAACTTTCGGGCAATCGGCAAAGACAGGATAGGCATTTCTTTGGATGAAACAACGACCGGGAAAGACATTATTGAGATTTGGCAAATTTTCAACAGCAATACGACTCCTGATTTTTCCGTTACGGACGCCGCCAATGCGTCCAAAAGCGCGCAACAGAAGGCCGAATTCCAGCGAACTTCGCCATTTCTGACTCACAAAGTTTTCAATTCATATCACAGCGAAACGGAAATGCTCCGATACATCAAGCGGTTGGAATCGCGCGACCTTTCGCTTGCCGCGTCCATGATTCCTCTTGGTTCATGCACCATGAAATTGAACGCCACGTCCGAGATGTATCCAATTTCGTGGCC
>JBOHXA010000259.1:0-8262 GCA_050737335.1 Limisphaerales bacterium
GTTTATCGTTTTTACCGCGTCATGTCCTGGCTATGGTATTGGGCGCAACGCCGCTTTACCATGGCGGGCTGGATGGTGTTGGCGGGCTTTTTTTTTGTGGCGGCCTTTGGCGCGTTGGATACCGAAACCTTATCGGCTTATCAGGCCGTTCCTCTCCTGTTTGTGCTGCTGGCTTCGGCAATTGTTTTCAGTTGGTTTTTTCGCGTGAAGTTTTCCGCCGTTCGTTTTCTGCCGCGGTTCGGGACAGCCGGGCAGCCGTTTATTTATCGTGTCCGTATCAAAAACCTGACCTCAAAAACACAACGTGGGCTTGCCTTTCTGGAAAATCCGGCTGATCCACGTCCCTCGTTTCAGGAATGGCTGGCCAGGCAATTGGCCGAGGAAAAAAAGGTCCGCTCTCTGAGATTAAGCCGTCCGCAACAGCGTTATAACCCATTCCGGGTGGCGACTTTTGAAAATGCCGTCGTACCTTCGATTCCGCCAAACGGAGAAGTGGACGTGCAAATTGCCGTGACCCCATTGCGGCGCGGTTTGTTCCGGTTTGATGCAGTGACGCTGGCACGCACGGATCCATTGGGGCTCTTTCGCGCATTTACCCGGCTTAGGGCCCCTGACACGATTCTGATTTTGCCCAAACGCTACCCGCTGCCGCCCATTGTGCTGCCGGGCGCCACCAGGTTCCAGCAAGGCGGTGTGGCGCTGGCATCGAACGTCGGCCAGAGCGACGAGTTTATCTCTCTGCGGGAATACCGCCGCGGCGATCCGATCCGGCGGATCCATTGGCGCAGTTGGGCGCGCACCGGCAAGCCGATTGTTCGCGAATTTGAAGACGAATTTTTTTCACGCTACGCCCTGGTGCTGGATACGTTCAGCGACGAGCCTTACAGCGAACCATTTGAAGAAGCGGTGTCATTGGCTTCGTCCTTTGCCTGCTCGATTCGCACTCAGGAATCATTGCTGGATTTGCTCTTTGTGGGACCCCAGGCATATTGCTTTACAGCCGGCCGAGGCCTGGCGCACGTGGACCAGATGCTCGAAGTTTTGGCGTCGGTGCGCGTTTGCGCGGACAAACCGTTTGAAGCGCTGGAAACTCTGACATTGAACCATGCTGCGGCGGTCAGCGGATGTATCTGTGTGTTTTTGGCCTGGGATCCCGCGCGCCGGCGTTTTGTCGAAAAACTAAAAGCTCTCGGTGTCCCCGTGCGGGCAGTCGTCGTTCTCGCCGAGAAGCCGAAGCAGCCTCTGGACCCGGGTCCAATGGCGGATGAACCGGAAGAGTTTCACACGCTCATAGCCGGACAAATTGAACAGGGCATTGCCAGGGTATGAAATCGCCGCCCCCGTTCCTAATGGGCGCCGTGCTCTTGTTTTGGGGCTGGCAAGCGGATTTTCTCGCCGCTGGCATTGCGATGGGCGCGCTTCTGGAAAGCGCGCGGTTTGTCAAAACGCGATGGGAATATACCGACGACGAATTTGCGCGGATATGGACTTTCTGCAACCTGCTTTTGCTGGCGGCGCTCATCTATGCCTTCAATGACAATGGTGGCCCGTCGGATTTCAGCCAGTTATTTCAAAACCTAAATTCCAACTCGGAAAAGGCCGCCAGTACGGCGAGCAATATGACCGCGGATGCGATAATCCGGTGGCTCCCGATGATATTCTTCCTCTTCGTTGCGGCCCAGACCTTCAGTCCCGCCGATGGCGTGCCATTGGAATCGGTTTTCTTTTTATTGCGCAGCCGTTTGAAGCGGGCAAGAAAAAGAGGCCAGCCCGCGCCGCCCTCGCGCCGATTTAACGCCCTATATCCGTATTTCGCGCTGTGCTTGTTTTCAGCTGCGGGTCATCCGGCGCAGAACGATTACTTTTACTATGGCCTTTGCGCGATGCTGGCATGGATGCTTTGGCCGCAACGTTCGCAGCGCTTTGGCATTCCCCTTTGGGTCGCCCTGATGGCTGCCGCAATTTGCGTCGGCTATATGGGCCAACGCAGTTTTGAACAGTTGTCACACATTGCCGAAAATTACGACCCTCAGTTGCTGTCGTATTTCATGCGCTCCACGACCGATCCCAGGAGGGACAAAACGGACATCGGCGACGTCGGCAGAATCGAACTCTCGGGCAAAGTGGTCATACGCGTGGACCCTGTGGACAATTCTCCGGCGCCGTTTTACTTGCGCGAGGCCACATTTCGCGAACTAAGAGAATTCCCGGGCCACACCTACAAAAGATCAACAGAACTCCAATGGGACGCGGAAGTTACCAATAGCGCCAGCCAGGACCAGATTTCGGAAACCCCGAACGGCAGCGGCATATTTCCGCTGCATAACGGAGCGGGCAATCGGTCGCTTGTCACAATCGCCTGTTACCTTCGCGGCATCAATATGCAGGATAAATATGCCCAGGACGTTCTTCCCTTGCCTTCGGACTGCAATCGCCTGGAAAACTCACGGGCCTACTTTGTGTACAGGAACATTTTGGGCACGGTGATAGCCGAAGGGCCCCGGTTGATGATTTTCGACGCTCGCTATGGTTCCGGCATGGTCATGGACGCTCCGCCAGAGGCCTACGAATCGGCTTCCAACGTCGACTTGCGCGTGCCTCAAAACGAGGTCCCCGCGCTCAATCAAGTCATCGCGGGCCTCAAGCTCAGAAATGCAAGCGAAGACCAGATTCTTTTGGACGTCAGCCGGTTCTTTGCCGGTCACTTTACCTACAGCCTCTGGCAGCCGCCCGACGCAAATCAGTCGGAAACCAATACCGCCCTGTCCCGATTTCTCCTGGTAACGCACAGGGGACACTGCGAGTATTTCGCCACCGCCACGGTCCTTTTGCTGCGGAAGCTGGGAATTCCCGCCCGATACGCGGTCGGTTATTATGTTCATGAACACTCCGGCAATGGTTACATTGTGCGTGAACGCGACGCGCATGCCTGGTGCATCATTTGGAATGCGGCAAAGCATTGCTGGCAGAATTTTGACACCACTCCGTCGTCGTGGATTGAGCTGACTGAAAAACACAGGTCCCCGCTGGAATGTTTGTCGGACTTCCAGTCCTGGGCGCAATATGAAGTTTTAAAATTTTTTGATTACAGCCATGATAATATCCGGGACTATATTTTTTGGGGATTGATACCGGCGCTGGCCTTTCTCCTTTACCGGATTTTCAGTGGCAGCCGGCTTTATAAGAATCACCCCGATGAGCAGGAGCGATTGCGGTGGCCGGGACGGGATTCGGAATTTTACCTGATCGAACAAACATTGCTGCGCCAGGGAATTTCACGTGGGCCTGAGGAACCGCTGAGCGCGTGGCTGCGACGCGCGACGGTAAACCCGCGAATGGCAGACCTTCGAAGGCCGCTGGAAAATATTCTAACGCTCCACTATCGCTACCGTTTCGATCCCCGGGGACTAACCCCCTCAGAACGGCAGAGATTGCGGCGGGAAGTCGAAGCCTGCCTCATTCAAACGCATGGGGCTTATAAGGAACGTGAAGGCATTTAACGAATGAGCGAATTCTTATTGAGCCTTCCGCGCAATATCATGGGTTCATTTATGGGTTGGAGGATTTGTTATCATTTCGTTGCGATTGCCCTCACCTTCGTTCTCGTAACTTCGGGATTTGATTGGGCATACTTTCGATGCACCCGAAACCCGGAGCTTCGAATGTGGATGTTCCCAGCGGTTGTTGTCGGCCAGGGACTACCTATGATGCTGCCGCTGTTTCTGCTATTGATTGGCGCCGTATTGCCCCACCGGAAGACCGTTCGCGCGGCATGGGCCATAGGCCAGGCCGCGCTCATTGCCTGGTTCATATCTTCCTGTTACAAAGCGCTGACGGGCCGCAACCCTCCTCCTCATGGCTTGGGAACGGACACGAGCCACCTGTTTCGATTTGGTTTCTTGCGGCATGGAATCTTCTGGGGCTGGCCCTCATCCCACACCGCCGTCGCTTTTGCCATGGCGTTCACGGTGCTGAGACTGTTTCCACAAAAGTACTGGCTCCGCGCCGCGGCGGTCCTTTACGCGCTTTACATTGGCGCAGGCGTATCCATGACCATCCATTGGTTCTCGGACTTTGTCGCGGGCGCTCTTATTGGAACGGCCATTGGAACCACTGTGGGAAAGGATTTCTCCACTCAATCCTGACGCAAGACTACGCAACACGCATTGGAAGTTCTTTCACGCAATCAAGCCTGCTCGGGTTCGTGTTCCAAATTAAGGAAATGATATTCGAAATAGCCGGCGACGCGCATTAAATGGTAATACCTGGATTGATCTCCCGTCGCCTGACACATGCCTGCCTCCGGGTCTTCCGGTTCGCCCAGGATGCGCCAGCTTTCCACCCGGAGGTCATTAAGGACTTGAAGCATCGCCTCCCGCGCCTGAGGGCTAAGACGATAAAATTGTTTGCCGTCCCACCTTTTGAATTTCTCGCGCTGGACCAGCCGCCGCGCTTTGCGCTTCAGCCCGGCCCGGTGTGCCCGGAGGGATTCATTGATCAATTTTTCCCGTTCTTTCGCGTTCAATCCCGATTCGGTTTTTGAAATTGTCGTCGGAGAAAATGCCGTAATCGGAAACTGTTTTACCAGAAACCGCAGGGTTTCAGCCTCTCCCCTGTCCATCTCATATTGAAACCCTCTTTTGGTCTGTTTGGCCAATCTCATTCAGCGGGCTCCATGGTGGCGCGCAATTTGTAGCCTTGCAATTGCTCCACGTAAAATTCGGCTTTTTCCGCGCCCTCCCTCACCAGGACACTCTTTCCCTTTTCATGGACTTCCATCATGTGGTTTTCGGCCTTTTGTCGTTCCCAGCCGAAAATCTTCATAAAAACGTGGGTTACATAGACCATGAAATTGACCGGGTCATTCCAACAAACCACATAATAAGTGGGCGCGAATTGATCATCGGACCGGGTGCCGCTTTTGGCAGTACGCCCGGGAATGACCGATGGTTCAATTAAGGACGGCATGGCAGATAATTTAAAATGGCATGAGAAATCGCGCAACAGTCCATTTTTGCTGAACGGGATGTCCCCTATGTCCTATGCAACTCTCTCCTTTCATTTTCGGGAGTTGGACTGCCGTTGTCCAAGCTGTTCTGAGAAACTTGCGCGGTTGAAGTATGTGTATAAACTGTAAAACGCGATGATGCCGGCCAATCTCATTCAGTTGCGCCAATTGCTTGCGGAAAAGTTTCCGGAAGCGCGCCTGCCTTTGCAATGGCCCCGCCCCGCTGAAACCTGCCGTTGGCCTACGGGCATCCCGCAAATTGACAAACCGTTGCGCGGCGGCCTGCCTAGAGGCGCGCTTGCCGAATTCACCGCCGAAAGAAAATGTTCGGGAAGCGCAACGCTCGTCTGTGAAATTCTCCGCCACGCCGCCCGCCATAACGAGATTCTCGCGCTCGTTGACGGCAACGATTCCCTGGACGTGGCCCCCATTGAAGGCCGGGTTTTATCGCGGATGCTATGGGTTCGATGCCACCGGACAGACGAGGCTTTAAAAGCCGCGGATTTGCTTTTACGCGACAAGAACCTGCCTTTGGTCCTCATTGACCTGAAACTGGCTCAAGAAAGACAACTCCGGAAAATTCCGGCCGCGCTCTGGTATCGTTTTCAACGCCTGGTTGAAGAAACGTCCGCGGTCTGCATGGTGTTCACGTCCTGGCCAATGGTCAGCCCGGCCCAAACGCGAATTGCGTTACATTCGGCGTTCTCACTCGATGCGCTTGAAAAGGACACGCGCGAATTATTGGGCGAATTAAGGTTGGAAGTTTTTGATCGAAAACAAGCCGTCGAAGCGGCCGGCGTTTTGGAAAGCAGCGCTTAACAGTTCGTTTCCATGTTCGCCGCCATCTCCATTCCTGATTTTTCGTTGCAGGCCGTTCTTCGCGCCGACCCGGCTTTACGGGCGCGCCCGGTCGCGCTCGTGGACCCTGGAATAACCGGGACGCCGATTGTTCAAACCACTTCCGCCGCCGCGCAGGCCGGTGTAACCGCCGGCCTTACGCCGGCCCAGGCCATGGCGCGTTGCGGGAATTTGATCATTAAAGCGGGCTCACGCCCGCAGGAAGATTCCGCGGCGGAAATTTTGCTGCAAACGGCTTATGCCTTTTCTCCCAATATCGAATCCACCGCCTCGGGAGTTTGCACGATTGAATTAAAACGGCTTGGGCTCTCTAGCCAATCTGACATGCAAAACTATGGCGCCAAAATCGTTGAAGCCCTCGTCCTCTTTTATTTGAAGCCAAAGGTCGGCATTGCGCCGACGCCGGAACTGGCCCTGCTGGCCGCGCGCACAGAACCTCACTTTCGACCCGACTCTCCGGCCTCGGTTGCGGTACAATCTGCCCGACCATCGTCGGACAATTCCGCCTGTCCGGCGAGTGAGGGTGTATTTTCTTCAGCCGAAGTACGAGGATCTGGTCAATCCGTCCTGGTCGTTCAATCCGCCGGGGATTTTATCGCGCATCTGCCCATGGACGCTCTCGATCCCGCGCCGGAAATTGCCGCCATTCTTTCACGATGGGGCATCCGAAATGCCGGCCAGCTTTTGGAACTTGGCCAAAGCGCCATTTCCGAGCGCCTCGGCCCCGGCGTGCTCGAATTGTTCGAACGTATTTCGGATGGTTCCATTCGTCCGCTCAAGCTCATTTCCCCGCCGCAAACCTTCTCCGAACAAATCGAATTTGAGAACGAAGTGGAAACCGCCGCCCCGCTCATTTTTGTGCTTCGCCGGTTTGTCGAACAGCTTTCGCAGCGGCTAAAAGCGATTTACCTCGTGGCGGAAGAAGTTCAATTATGCCTCAGCCTGGCTTCGGGCGGCCGATATGAACATCGCTTCAGCATTCCCTCGCCGACCGCCAATGTCGAAACTCTCTTTCGCATGCTCCAAACCCATTTGGAAAGCGTTCGCACGGATTCACCCATCATTTCTCTTGAACTTTCAGCGCGGCCTGCCCGGCAGGAAACGCATCAGTTCGGCCTGTTCGAAAACGCCTTGCGAAATCCTAATCAATTTGCCGAAACGCTCGCGCGGCTGGCGGCCCTGGCGGGCGCGGAAAATATCGGCACTCCTGTTGTGGAGGCGACGCATCGGCCGGATGTATTTCGGATGCGGTGTCCTGATTTTGACATCGCTGAAAGCTCACCGCTCAAAACGCAAAGCGACGGCTTGCAGCTCCGGCGATTTCGTCCGCCGTTGCCGGCGCACTTTGAATTTCGGGAAGGCCGCCCCGCGCTGGTTCGCAGCGAATGCTTTCGCGGCGCCGTCGCGGATTCACGGGGACCTTTCCTGAGTTCGGGGGCCTGGTGGGATGACAGCCGCTGGGCGCGCGAGGAATGGGACATCGAAATGGCCGGCGGGGGTCTCATTCGCGTTTTCCGATCGAATGAAGGCTGCTTCATTGAAGGCGTTTATGACTGACTACGTCGAGCTTCACTGCCGCAGCGCTTTCAGTTTTCTGCGCGGCGCTTCCACGCCGGAACAGCTTGCCGAGCGAGCCGCCCAATTGGGAATGCCCGCCGTGGCGTTGTGCGACCGCGACGGGGTCTATGGCGCGCCGCGTTTTTTTGCGCGCGCGCGGGAAGTGGGCGTCCGTCCCATCGTTGGCGCGGAATTGACCATGGAAGACGGCATTATTCTGCCCGTGCTGGCTAGGTCCCGCTCCGGTTATGCCAATCTTTGCCGGTTGCTGACTCGGGCGCATCTGCGAAATACCAAAGGCAAATGCAATGCGCGTTGGGATGAATTGCCGGCATTTGCCGATGGACTCGTCGCGTTGGCTGGCTCCGAAGCCGTGATCAAAAGGGCATCTGCCATTTTTGTCCCCGACAATCTGTTTGTCGAAATCCAGCGTCATCGTGTCCGCGGCGAAGAAAAAGCAAACCGGTTGCTCATCGAACTGGCCGAACGGCTCAGGCTTCCATTGCTCGCATCCAATGGAGTTTTGTATTCGAATGAAAATGAGCGTCCTATTCTGGATGTGTTCACGTGTATTCATCATCACACTCATTTGGATGCCGCCGGAATTTTGTTGGAGCGAAACAACGAGCGTTATTTGAAAAGCGCGGCGCAAATGCGCGAATTGTTCCGGGATTTGCCCCAGGCCATTGAAAACACGCATCTTCTTGCCGGCGGCCTGGATTTTACCCTGGACGATCTGGGATACGAATTTCCCTCCTTTGCCGTTCCAGCGGGAGAAACAATGGATTCCCACCTCCGTCGGCAGGCCCTTTCAGGCGCGCGAGAGCGTTATGGTGAAG
>JBOHXA010000260.1:0-1138 GCA_050737335.1 Limisphaerales bacterium
TCGGGATGATTTGGCCGCTGGGTCTCATTGTCGAGGCGTTGACGAGCACCGACGACGCGGAGATTCGCCGTTGCCTCGCCATACTGCAACATACCCATGCCGGCACCGGATTCATGCACGAATCGTTTGACGAGAACAATCCCGACAAATACACACGCGCCTGGTTTGCCTGGGCGAACACCATTTTTGGCGAACTCATTCTGACACTCTACAAAAACCGCCCGGATCTTTTGTCTTAGAATCGAGAATTAAATAGAGAAAACAGATCGCACGAACCTGTCAAATTGGCCGCTTCTTGCGTCCTTTCACGCAGACCGCATAATCCCAGCCATTTTGTTTGCAGATGGCGCGCGCGTGGGCATCCCAGGTTGGCTCGCTCTTCGGACGGCCCGCCAGAAAACAATCAATGGCCAGATAGACCAGGGGATATTTACCGGCGCATTGGATCGAGTGCAACGCGCGCGGCGGAATGCGAACAACGTCCCCGGCCTTGACTGGATATTTTTTCCGTTTTCCGCTGATGCTCAATATTCCGGCGCCCTTAAGGACATAAAAAATCTGTTCCATGTCGTCGTGCTTGTGCAATGGCGGCGCTTTTCCAGGTCCAATGACGACGAAAAAGACCTCGGACGTCGCCGCGTCCGCGCGGTCCAGAACCAAATCGTTAATATGGGTTGGAAATTGATACCGCCGAATCCCGGACGTTGGAAACACGAATTGCATTTGATTAACGTTTTATAATTGCTTCGGAATCAAACGAGGGGGGCCGCGAATTTTTTCCCCATGAACCGGCTTTGTCCGTAAGAGTAAAATCCAATGTCGCGCCATGCGATAAATCAGACCACGGAATCCATGCGCTGTTCCATTTCCTGCCGTTGATCTTTAATTGGCGGACATAGCAATGGTCCGCGGACGCTCCCGCGCCGAGGATTTGAATGACTCGTTGCTCATCCGGGCGGCCCCGTTCCGGATAAATGACTGCTTTTGAAAATAATGGACTGCCCGTCACAAAACCGGCTACCCCGGGAATTTCCGGATAAAGTCCCAGCGCGGAAAAAACGTACCAGGATGATAACGCCCCGGCATCGTCGTTTCCCGGCAGGCCGGAGGGAGAACTGGTAAATAACGTGTCCTGGAT
>JBOHXA010000261.1:0-5684 GCA_050737335.1 Limisphaerales bacterium
CCCAGAACGTCCGGGCTTTCGAAAGAATTGCCGGCCAAATGAAACATCGAATCCACGTCCACGCGATCAATGACCGAAACATCCACGTTCGTGGGAAAGGAGGTGAAGCGGGCGAAAAGATGATCCAAATAATCGTGGACCTGACCGAAGATGCGCTGCACGTCGTTCACGTTCAAGATGGCATTTTTGGCGTCGCGGACGCACAGCCAGCGGCCATCGGGCAATTCATCGCCGTTTCTTGCCGGCAGACCGCAAATGAAGCAGCGGGGCAATTGGATGCAGTTTGAGCACACTTCGACCTTCTGGCCGGTGACTTCGTCGGTCATTTGATATATTGTGCCCACAATCGGCTGGCCGCAGATGGCGCAATTGTCCGCCATCGCCGCTCGCGCCAAAGCGATGAGCAGCACAGCCGAAAATAAAGTTTTCAATTGGCCTTGCACTGGCATGACGGTTCAGGGAATCGGAACATCCCGCAGGGCTGAAAGAGCGGTGGAACAAACGACCAGCCTGTTTAGCGGGGCATCCCTGCCTGGCCCCGTTAGCCATCCCATTTCGACGGCCATCTCGTGACCGCGGACGTCTCGTCGGGTCGCATGTTCCACCAGTGGCGCGCCGCGCCGTTCCCCCATCCGGGTTCGCCGGAAACATGAAAATCCAGCTTTTGGAGATAGCCTCTTTCATGCCAAAATCGGTCCGTGAATTCGCGCGCTCTCATACTCATAGCCTCCGCATTGCTCTTTCTTACGGGGCCGTCGCTTTTAAACTCACAAAGCGTCACGGGCAGGCCATTGGCCAATGTCCCCGGTCTCGACGAATTGGCTGGAAAATGGGAAATCGCGTCAAATTTGCTTTCCTTGCCCGCTCTTAACAACTCTCTTGGCTCAGGCAAGGCCACGAGCGACGCGGTTGGCATCGGCTGCCTGAGTTTCCCACCCCTTACCATGACCGGCAATACCGGCTCTCTTTGGATAGACGGCCGCCCGCCCGCCCTGGAGAAGACGCGGTGGTTCGCGTATCAGGTGTTGCGGGACGTGAGCGCAGGCGATCTGGCCATCGAAACCTCTGTCCGGATGCCTTATCAACAGCGAGGTCTTTTGTTTCATATTGCCTTGACCAACAGCGGACCCCGCGCACGTGCCGTTGAATTGAGGATCAACCTGTCCGCGGCCACATCGCGGCATGAACGGTGGGGTTGGGGTGTTCCAAGGGACAAGCGCGCCGCAACGCGTTTTTCGGCGACGGCCGCGCACCATGGACGCTTGCTTCTGTTGAATGACTCCCATGACGGTCTTGCCAACTGTTTCAGCTTTGAGCAAAAGCCCGATGAATTATCGGCGCCGGGACATTTTGCCTTATGGCATCTGAGCCTCAAACCCGGAGCCGGCGCCTCGGTGAATTACGCCCTGGCCATTGGAAACGCAGGCAACGCTGTCGAAACATTGGCCGCGGATTGGGCGAAGCATTTTGATAAAACCTTCGAACGGGTTCCCATGGATTGGCAAAAGCGCTTTGACGCAATGTTCACGCCCGGCAATTCGCTCTTTTCGGGCAATTTGCCGACGCTCGTGACGCCGGATGCGAAGGTGCGGCGCGTGTATTATATGAGCGTCCTGTCACTATTGTGTGTTTTGCGCACTGGATTTCCAGTCGCCCCCCGCGTTTATGTCAGCAATACTCCCGAGAGCAACTGCACGATGATGTATTTTTGGGATACCCGCGAATGGGCCACGGTGTTCGCGCTTTTGGATCCGGTCACGCTTAAGAATTGCCTGCGATCATGGCTGAGACTGGGCATCTATAATGGGTACGCCGAGGAGTATTTGACCGGCACTCTGGAAGGTCCCTGGTATAGCGCCAATGATTATTCCATTTTTATTTTGCTCAACGACTATTTGAATGTCACCGGCGACCGCGCTTTTCTTTCCGAAAAAATCGGCGGCAAAACGGTTCTCGAACACATGGACGCCATTGCCACGCACTGGGAATCCCTGGTCAAACCCGGACAAACTTTGGCCGACTACGGCGGCAAAGCCAACCTGTTGGAATGCGTGCCGACGTATATTAATGAAGTGGCCTCATTCAATGCGGCCAACGTCTGGATGATGCGCCGCGTCGCCGATCTCGAAGAAGCCGATGGAAACATCGCGAGCGCCGCGGACTTGCGGGCCAAAGCAGCGCGATTGCTTCCGGCCGTCCTGGCGCTTTACGAACCGGGCCAGGGCGTCTGGGACGCGCTGCACGATGACGGCTCGCGCGTTCAGGTCAGGCATGTCTTCGATTTTACAACAATCGGCCTAACGATTCCGCGGGATTTGACTCCGGCCATGCGCCGGCAAATGACGGATTTTGTCGAGCGCGAATTGTTAACCGACCATTGGATGCGCGCACAGTCGCTGAGCGACCCGGCGGCTGCTGTCTCGAATCGTCCGGATCACGGGCCGATGGGCGCCTTTTGCGCATGGCCGGCCGAAACGGCCGCCGCATTCTGCGAATTCGGAGAATATGATGAAGCCCTCGACCTCCTGCATCGCTGCGCATGGGTGACCTATGAAGGCCCTTTTTCGCAATCGCGCGAACTTTCGAGCCGAAAACCCGATGCCCTGGCGCGCATCACCAGCCGCGGCGGCAGCCCCAACAGCCATCAAACCTATAATGCCAGCAACGGGGGTTCATTCGCTGAAACAATTATCCGCGGACTCTTCGGCTATCAACCTGATTTTTTGGAGAGCAACTTGCCCAAGGACTCCGGTCCGCGCGATTTTCATGGGCAATTATCGAACGTGCGGATGGATGGCCGGTTGTTGGATTTGAAGGAATGAATCAATTCTTGATTGTGCGCCTTGGGACGGCACGCTCTCAGGCGGCGATGGAGATTGCTGATCCAGGGTTGCCGCATCCTGATTACCAGCGATACGCCGCTTCAGGTTTGACCCTTTCCCGTTTCACCTTTTTTCAAATTCTCTTCCAAAAATTCGCTAATTCCTCCGGGCCGAAGTCAGCGAGGATTTTTCCATCCACTTCAATCACGGGAGCGAGTGTTTGGCCGGAAAGACTGACCATCTCGGCATTGGCTTTTGTATCGGCGATGACGTCGAACTTCTCGTAGGCGATTCCATGTTCGTCGAGCCAGTCCATGGCTTTATGGCACCAAGGGCAATATGGCTTGATGAAAAGTCGAATTTTCATTTTGGCAGTTCACTCCTTGCATTAATGATCCGCAAAACCGAATTGCACAACTGAGCCAAGCGCATGGATAGGGCCAAGTCGAGAGTTTATTAATGGCAGGAACGGCGGATCGGGGCTGTTCCCAATCAATTCCCTCCCAACTGCATGATCACGGCTTAACTCGCCACGGCGTCGGCGGACGCGGCCTTTTGGTGAAAGACCAGTTTCTCGCCTTCCCGAGTCGCCAAAATTGGCTCGTTTCCATGCAGGCCACCCTTTAGAATTTCCTCGGCAAGAGGGTCCTCGAGGTAACGCTCGACCGCCCGGCGCATCGGACGCGCGCCGAAATCCGGATTGTAACCCTTTTCAACGAGGAATTCCTTTGCTGTCTCGTCCAACTCCACCTTCATGTTTTTGTGGCGCAACCGTTGCAGCACCTTTTCGATTTCCAGGTTCATAATCTGGATGAGATCTTCCCGCGTGAACGAACGGAACACGATGACATCATCCAGGCGGTTCAGGAATTCGGGGCGGAACGTGCGCTTGGACTCGTCCAGGATGCGCTCGCGCATCTTCTCGTAGGTGGCCTCGTCCGTGATGGGCGAAAAGCCCAGCGTGCTTTGGCGCTTGATCGTGTCCGAGCCGACGTTGGACGTCATCAGGATGATGGCATTGCGGAAATTGACGACTCGTCCGACGTTGTCCGTCAATTTCCCTTCTTCCAGGATTTGCAAGAGTATGTTCCAAACGTCCGGATGCGCCTTTTCGATTTCGTCGAGCAGGATGATGGAATAGGGCGCGCGTTTGACGCGTTCGGTCAACTGGCCGCCTTCCTCATAACCCACGTATCCGGGGGGCGAACCGATAAGGCGCGAGACATTGAATTTTTCCATGTATTCGCTCATATCCAGGTGGATGAGCGATTTGCCATCGCCAAACATCTGCTCGGCCAATGTCTTGGCGAGCAAAGTTTTGCCGACGCCGGTCGGCCCCAGCAACAGGAAAGTCCCGATGGGCCGCTTGGGGTCTTTGAAATCGGCTCGTGAGCGGCGCAGGGCCTTGCAAATCGCGGACACCGCTTCCCGCTGCCCGACAACCGTCTTTTCCATTTCGGCCTCGACGTTGAGCAGCCGCGCGGCCTCGTCCTGGCCCATCCGCTTGAGCGGTACGCCAGTCCATTTTGAAACCACGTGCAAAATATCCTCTTCATTGACCTGCACCCGCTTCTCCTCGCGGTGCGTGCGCCACTCGCGCAGCAGGTTCTCCAGCTTTTCCTTCGCGTGCTTTTCCTTGTCGCGCATCGCGGCGGCGCCTTCAAAATCCTGGTTCTTAATCGCCCGCTCTTTTTGAGTCTTGATTTCTTCAATCTCAGTTTCGAGCGTTTTGGATTCCGGCGGACGCGTCATGGTGCCGATGCGAGCGCGCGAACCTGCTTCGTCCAAAACGTCAATCGCCTTGTCGGGCAAAAAACGGTCGGTGATGTAACGGTCAGAAAGCTTCACCGCGGCGATAACGGCCTCATCGGTGAATTCGGCCTTGTGATGCTCCTCATATTTATGCCGCAAGCCTTTCAAAATTTCAACGGCATCGTCAATCGAGGGCGCCTCAACTTTGACCGCTTGGAAGCGTCGCTCCAGCGCCGCGTCTTTTTCAATATATTTGCGGTACTCGTTGAGCGTCGTTGCCCCAATGCACTGCATCTCCCCGCGCGAAAGGGCCGGTTTAATGATGTTACTGGCGTCCATGGTGCCTTCGGCCGAGCCGGCGCCCACGATCGTGTGTAACTCGTCAATGAACAGGATGACGTTTTTGGCCCGGCGAATCTCGTCCATGACCGCTTTAATCCGCTCTTCAAATTGTCCGCGATATTTCGTCCCCGCCACCATGAGGGCAAGGTCCAGGGTAATGACCCGTTTGTTGAGAAGGATCTCCGGGACATTCCCCTTGGCAATTTCCTGGGCCAGGCCTTCGACAATCGCCGTTTTGCCCACGCCCGCTTCGCCCAGCAGCACGGGATTGTTCTTCGTGCGGCGGCAAAGAATCTGGATGACCCGTTCGATCTCATTTTTCCGCCCGATCACCGGGTCCATTTCCCCTTTCCTGGCGATTTCGGTCAGGTCGCGGCCAAACGCCTTGAGCGCGGGCGTTTTGACTTCCCCTTTTTTCTCCGGCTGCTGCGGCTTTTCGCCCGCCGGAATGGACGATTCTTCGTTGCCAAAATTCGGATCCAACTCCTTCAACACCCGTTGCCGCGCTTCTTCGATGTCCACGTCCAAATTCCTGAGGACCTGCGCGGCGATGCCATCTCCTTCACGAAGAAGGCCCAGCAGAAGGTGTTCAGTGCCGATGTAGGTGTGATTGAGGTTCTTGGCTTCGCGACGGGCCAGGTCCAGGACCTTTTTCACCCGGGGCGTATAGGGAATGTTCCCTATCATTTTCTGGTCGGGACCGGTCCCGGTCTGCTTTTCCACCTCCATCCGGACAGTTTCCAGATCAATCCCCATCCCCTGCAGGAC
>JBOHXA010000262.1:0-1080 GCA_050737335.1 Limisphaerales bacterium
CAATGGATCAAGGCATTAAAGGCGGTGGTCGGTGGATTGGAACGCCGCACCACTCCGGACGCCGGGTCCGGGGACCCGGCCTACAACAGCACCCAACCTGCCGATGTAGGCCGTGTGTCCTCACACGGCGTCGGCGCGGGCGGGCACGAATTCACCCGCATCAAGCGGATATGGCGCTGGCAGAACGGTTATCACGACCACAAATTCCGCACGCCCGAAAGCGAAACCCGAAAATGGGAATACGTGTGTTTGAATCCCTTGCGCGCCGGTTTGGTGAAACGCCCGGAGGAATGGCCATTCAGCGGTGAAATTACTTACGAAGAAGCGGTTGGACCCAGATTGGTTCGGGGCACGCCTCCGTTGTTGGAGGCGGGGATGTTAATCGAAGAAACGCCGGTTAACGACGAACGAAAACCGCAGCGTGGGGGCACGCGGCCTACAACATGAACGCGCGCCTCAAACCTGCAGGCCGTGTGCCCTCACACGGCGCAGCCCCAACGGGGCGAAAGAAATTAGCCCAGGGCAAGGAACGCAGTGACGCTGCCCCGGGTCACGAATCCAAGAAAACGTCAAGCCCTGAACGGGCGAAGGAAGGTGGCGAACTCCGCGCTGGTTGGACTCGTCCTGATGAAAACCCGCCCGTCGGCTTGATCCTCTGCGCCGAGAAAAATGCAGCCATTGCCAAATACGCCCTCGAGGGGTTGCCCAACAAAGCGCTGGCCTCGGAATATAAGTTGAATTTGCCGGATGAAAAGCTGCTCGCTGCTGAAATCAATAAGGCTCGAAAAAAACTGGAGGCCAAATGACCCCAGCCAGCTTGAGCATTGAACGGGATGATTTCGAGTGCGCGCCATTTTCGTAGCGTGGAGGTTTTGGGTAAGGCTCATCAACTGTTTGGGGACCAACTGCCCAACCCGCGCAGGAAAAGCCGTGGACAGAAAAGCTGTGGATTTACGATCTACGCACGAACAAACATTTCACCCTCAAGGAAAGCACCCTCAAACGCAGTGACCTCGACGATTTTGTCGCCTGCTATAATCCAAAGAACCGTCACCAGCGGAAGGAAAGCGAACGTTTCAA
>JBOHXA010000263.1:0-4950 GCA_050737335.1 Limisphaerales bacterium
GGCGAAATCAGGATTATGCGTTTGGGCTTATGGCGAAATCGCGGAAAACATTCGGCGGAAACGCGAAGGTTCTCGTTCACGATCATGACATAGCGGGCGCCATCGGCACGGGTAAAATCACCGGCGGCAAAGTCACCAGTGCCATTCAACGCGGCAACCAGACTATCGCCATCTGGCCCCTCGCATCCCGGGGGGATTGCGCCGAAATGATACACCCGGTCCGAGGTCAATTTGAGCAAGGCCGGAGCCAGCTTGTGAATTTGCAGGTTGATGTTTTGGATTTTTCCCCAAGCCGGTGTCTCATGGCCAAATTGATCCACCGCGGCGCCGCGATAATTTCCGATCTTATACGCAAAGTACGAGTAATAGACGATCCCGCGGGCGCCGCAGGCCAGGCTGCTGTACACCTGAAATCGAAAATCATCCGTGGTCGGTATCCGGTAGTGAATATGGGCTATCGCCAGAATGATGTTCCAAAATGGCAGATTGTATTTCCGCGCGGCGGCCCGCATTTCCTCGAGATTCGCCCAATACCCGGGGCGCATTGTTCCGTCATCCATCAGCGCGTAATGGTCATAACAAAGCCAGGCGGGACGGACCGTGGACGCAAATTGATCAAGATACCCGTCATATCCGGCTACACCCAATTGAGCGGGGCTGGCGTAATTGGGAAAAAGATTCACGTAGGCCGGCGTTCGCGGCGCCGTCTCACGCACCAGGCTTGTCATCACGGCAAGGCCCGGAAATGAAGCCGCGCCGGGTTCATCGCAGAGGAAGTAAGCATAGAGCGCGGGATTCTTCCGAACGGCAAGAATCGCACCAAGCGCATCCTTGCGCGCCGTTGCCGCGTCAAGCGTCGCCCAGTTGCAATTATAGATGCGAGGATCGTAGTCAATGCCCTTGATGCCGACTTTGCGGCATGTCTTCAGGGCTTCGGGTGAGACAAAACCGGCAATCGTAAACCCGCACTCCTTGATTTTTTCAATAGCCGCCCGATCATTGGGAATTTCATTCCACGGCATGATTGGAAAAAAACCGTCCGCTGCCGCCCGGTCATGGGACGGTTCATTCCAGGGCATGACCGGGAAGGACTCGCGCGATGGCTTTGGCGCCGCCTGGACAGAGAGTGAAATGGCGGCAAATGAGACGAAAACGATGGCATCAGAGAAAATAACCTTCCTGATTTCATGGAGAATTTTCATGACCAATAATCAGATGATTCGGGATGGAAGTTCAATATGAAATAAGCGGAAGAGCCGTTTGGAAGCGAGCTTTGCAAGCGCGAGCTGCCGTCGAGGGCGGCCGCTTTTTCACGTGGGCGAAATTGCGAAAAATCATTTGCGTCCCGGTATGGCGCATGAAAAAATTAATGTCCTATTGATGCAGGCCAAAAATTCGAGCCAGTTCCCGGTATCTGAAATTGTCCGCGGGCTTTTCACCCGTGTCGTGTTTTCCTGATGAGCCGCCTGAAAAATTTTTCGCGCTCCGTTGCCACCAGTTACCTCTTTATTGGCGTAAATGTCCTATACACCCTGGCATCGGTGCCGCTGGCGCTGCATTACCTGTCCAAGGCGGAATTCGGGTTGTGGGCCGTAACGCTGCAAATCGCCGGCTACATTGCCTTGATTGATCTGGGCATGGGCAGTTCCGTTGCCCGGATTCTGATTGATCACAAGGATGACCGGGCCGGCGGCCGTTATGGCGCGGTGATTAAGAGCGGATTTCTCGTCGGATCAGTCCAGGCCGCGCTCGTGTTGGTGGTGGGATTCAGCATCGTTTGGTTTATGGCCGCCTGGCTCAAGGTGCCGCCAGAACTTTCCCGGTCGTTCCTATGGCTGATCATTGGACAGGTTCTTATCACAGCCGCCATGTTTTTGACGCGCATCTCGAGCCAATTGCTGTATGCCTGGCAGCGGATTGACGTCTATAACTATTCACAAATCGTTCAATTGATTTTGGGATTTGGCGCGTTGTGGGGTGGTTTCCTGCTCGGATTCGGCGTGTACAGCCTTCTGGCCGGATCAGCAGTCCTATGGTTCTCCGGAGCGATCATGAATTTTTTGGCTTGTTACCGGTTGGGATTTTTTCCCCGTGCTGGTGAATGGGGACAGGCGTCCGGGCGGGAATTCAGGGAATTATTCAGTTACGGGGCCGATGTTTTTTTGATTGGGTTGGGAACCCAACTAATTATATCGAGCCAAACCGTCCTTGTTTCCCGACAATTGGGGCTGGAAGCGGCCGCCCTGTGGTCAGTCATGACAAAGGCTTTCACACTGGTCAGCCAGATCGTCTGGCGCATCATCGGCAACGCCATGCCCGCATTTGCCGAGATGCGCGTTCGCAAAGAGGATGAACGGATGTGGAATCGCTTTCGCGGCTTGTTCATCATCGTGAGCGTTTTTGCAGGAATTTGCGCCATTCTGTTCGCCGGTTGTAACGGACCGTTTGTCCGGATCTGGACCCATAATCGCTTTTCCTGGCCCCTGATTGACAACGTTCTCCTCGGATTGTGGCTGGTCGCTTCGGCTCAACAATGCTGTCACAATTCTCTGATTATGAATCTCAAGGAAATCAAGGGACTAAAATACGTCTATTTAACCGAAGGCGTTGTTTTCATCGGCGTGGCCCTGATGATTCTGCCGGTAAGGGGACTAACCGGCATGCTGATTTGCTCTTTGGGGGCGACGACCCTTTTCACCTGGCTCGCCGGTACCTGGCGGGTGGCAAATCTGTCCGGGAAAGGCTGGAAACAGCTCTTGTGGAACTGGCAATTGCCGTTGTTTCGTCAGTTAATTATCCTGGTTCCCTGCTGGCTGGGCGTCGAATGGATAGTGCATGGCGCATCGGATTGGGTTCGCTTGATTGTCAACGGCGGCGTGCTGACGCTCACGGGTCTATTGGTTGCCTTGCGATTTGCTTTGCCCCGGGACCTCACGGTCGAAATTTTGGACAAGCTGCCGCGCCCTTTGAAACGGCTTGGGGGTGTCCTTGCCGGACCCTCACGTGATTGCCATTATGGCCGCGCATTATAAATGGCGATGAAAAATAACCCGGTCGTGTACCCGGATTGCCTGCTTTGCGGCTCCCGTCAAATTGCCGTTCATCACTCTTTGAGCGCCGAGGACCTTGTGAAGTGCTGGGCGCAGACCGGTCACCTTGCCAGCTTGTGAACGCTCGATTTCCTCTAGTTTTTCCACTGATTTGCCTTGCGTTTTCCATGACAAACCTCGAGTTTCCGGGATTATGAATGGTTTGAGCTATACGACGATTATCGCCTTTGCGGATTCGCTTGCCCGTCTGCGTGGCTATATCGGGGGTTTGTTCGCATCGCGTCCTGCTGTATGAAACGGCTGCTTAAAAGTGCGCTACGCCGAGTCGGCTACGACATAGTGCGGTACTCGCCGGCTAAACCATCCGGGTTCGCATCGGTCCCAGACCTGTCTCTCGATGAGAAAAAGCTCATTTCCAGGGCGAGGCCCTTTACGATGACCAGCCTTGAATGCATGGCAGCGTTGATAAACGCGGTGACCTATGTGACGCAAAATCGGATACCTGGGGACATTGCCGAGTGCGGCGTTTGGCGCGGCGGGAGCATGATGGTTGTTGCGCTGACTCTTCTCGCCCACGGCGATCAGAGTCGCGATCTTTACCTTTACGACACATTTGAGGGCATGTCCCCACCGACCGATGAGGACAAGAGTCTGGACGGAATTTCGGCCGCCATCCAACTTGAACGAAACCCGCGGTGGTGCTATGCGAGCTTTGAGGACGTTCGGGCGAATGTCCTTTCAACGGGCTATCCAGAAAAGAAGATTCACCTGATCAAAGGAAAGGTTGAGGATACAATCCCGCAAAGCAGCCCGCCAAGCCTTTCGCTTTTGCGTCTCGATACCGACTGGTATGAGTCCACCAAGCACGAACTGGAGTTCCTTTTTCCTCGCCTGCACAGCAGGGGTGTTCTCATGATCGACGACTACGGGCACTGGCTGGGAGCCAAAAAAGCTGTTGACGAATACTTCGCCCAGCACGCTGGCGGCGTTTATCTCCATCGGGTCGACTACACGGCACGTATTCTCGTTAGAACTGGCACCGGGTCGGAGCCCCTAACGCCGGCTGCCCCTTGAGCGGAGATGAATCTTTTGGATCATCGGAATCTTTGTCAAACCTTGCAAAAGCCGTATCACGGCCCATCGCCCCGGGCTGTCAAAACACTGTGCTTTTTATACCGAAAGATGGGCGCGAAGTATTTTTTCCGGTCACAGGGTCACAGCATCTTCTGCTATCTGGGCCGGCCAACAGAGCCAGATCACCAATGAGCTCAGCCGCTCCAGCCGACCTGCGGTCAGCCTTGCGTTCACTCTACGCAAACCAGGTCCGCCAACCCGCATCATGGCCGGACAACTCGGAGGCCGGTTACATTGGCGTTCATCTTATTGAACGGAGCATTGCGGGATTGGCGCCTGCGCTGAAAGGAGAATTGATTGACGTTGGCTGTGGGACGCAGCCGTACAAAAGCTACTATGCCCACGCTACCCGCGTCGTGGCTTGTGATTTTGACGCCAGACGTGGCAATGTTGATTTTGCCTGCCCAGCCCATGCGATTCCGGTGGTGGCTGAAAGTTTCGACTCGGTCCTTTGCACCGAGGTGCTGGAGCATGTTCCCGATCCGCTCGCGGTCTGGCGTGAATTCCATCGCATCCTCCGTCCGGGCGGTCAAGTGTTGTTGTCCACCCCAATGTATTGGCCGCCTCATGAATTGCCCTACGATTTTTACCGTTATCCTGAACATGGATTGCGGTATCTGGCCACAACCGCGGGCTTCCAAATCAAGGAACTCTGGCCGCGCGGAGGGCGCTGGGCCATGTTGGGCCAGGTCGGCATGCACACACTTCACCACTACATGAAATTACGCATTTTCCGTCGCGCCTGGAATGGCCTCTTCCTCTGGGC